>NZ_JBJTER010000087.1:0-46028 GCF_046093005.1 Aestuariivirga sp. | reverse complement strand
GTGAGACGCCAGCCCGGCGCTCACATAGAGACCCTGGAAACATCGAGGCGCTCGGACCATCAACTGGACAAGTCTCTGACCGCGCGCGCACGCAAGCAGGAAGCATTGGTCTGATGTCGATCCGCTTTCATGTCGAGCCTCGAGATGTACCGGCCAATGCCGCAGCTCGGCGTCTGGGACTGACTGAAGAGGAATTCGCAAGACGGCTTCCGCTCCTCCTTGCCCGGGGCTTTCCCCAGGCTGACCAGACCACAGGCCACTTTGATCTGGACGCGATAGACGAGTGGCGGAAACGTCGGCATCCGAGGCTTTTCTTGACTGCGTCGGAGCAAGCACGCGATGCTCGCGCTATCGTCAAGGAGCGGCTCTCAGAGCTTATTCGTAATGGCTGAAGTAAAGATCCCCTACTACCGCGTGAAGCACGGACGCGGCTATTGGCAGCCAACCCCTGCTATGCAGAAACATGGATTCGCGCCCCGTTCCCTCGGAACTGATTGCCCAAAGGCATGGGCAGAAGCACACCGACTTTACGAGGACTGGCAGCGTCATAGAAAGGGTCTACCCGCCACTCACGAGCGTCGAGGCTGGCCGCTTGGTTCTATAGGCCATGCCTTCGATAGGTATCGAAGGACTGATGCATGGCAAGCGAAGGCCGAAGCCACTAGGAAGAAAGACTGGGAATGGAGTTGGCGCTTCATCGAGCCGATCTTTGGAGACGTTGCGCCATCGACTGTGCAAGTCGAGGACATCGAGCAACTGTATAGCCATGTGAAGTCTACAAAAGGACTCCACACTGCCCATCGGATGATCAAGACGTGGCGGGCTCTCTGGAAGGTGATGGCAGCGATGCAGTATTGTGGGGCCGACCAAGACCCCTCGCGGATCCTGCGCAACACCGCGCCAAAAGGGCGGCGAGAGATATGGCAACCGGGTGAAGTGGCTCGAATGGGGAAAGCGGCCTGGCGGAGCGGCTACCGCGGCTTGGCGGCCATTATCGCGATCGCTTGGGATACTCAGTTTTCGCCGGTCGATGTCCGCACGCTCAGAGCAAGCCAGCGCCATCAGGACGCACGTGGGAGCTACTTCGTCGCCAAGCGAGGCAAGACAGGCCAAGAGGTGATTGGAACGCTCACAAGGCGTTCCGAGCGTGTCCTCGAGGTGTATCTGTTATCGATGGGCATGAGCCCTTTGGGTGAGGCGCCGATCTTCCGTAACAGGTCCGGCCAGCCATACACGGCTGATACCCTGGGGGATGACTTCCGGGATGTGCGCGAGATCGTCTTCCCCGGGGACTCGCGGGTGCTACTCGACATCCGGCGCACAGGCGCGGTCGAGGCATTGGCCGGCGAGGCCGACCCTGCGGCGATGGCCGCGAAGATGGGCAACACAATCCACCAGAACCGGCAGCTTGCCGAGACCTATCTGCCTCGGAAGGCGGCAACGGTCAGGCTGGTGGACGAGGCCAGGAGGCGCGGTCGGCAGAGGCTGCGCGACAACGAATAAGGAACGAAAAGTTGGAAACCATCGGTCGCGAAGTTGGAAATGCTAATCTGCGGTTTTCGCCAAGTCTTTGAAAAGACTGGCGCGAGTGACGGGGCTCGAACCCGCGACCTTCGGCGTGACAGGCCGACGCTCTAACCAACTGAGCTACACCCGCAATTCAGCGATGCGGGTGATAGAGTAGCCCCTCCCCCCTGTCAAGCTGGGCTTCGGCGGCCAACGCCCGTCACTATTCATGCTGCGGCGGAACGAACAGATCGCCCCAGCCGCGTTTCCTTGCCTGTCTGTAATCCGCCGTGTCTCGTCTGGCAATGTGGCGGTCCACGATGCGGCCGTCATCGCACAGCTTGAAGTCAATTCCCGGCTTCGCCTGCCTGGGCGGCGCGACGATGCGCCCCCCGCCGGTGGGTTCGCCCGCCCGCGCCATGATCAGATAGGCGAACGGCTCATCCTCGAACGGAACGGTGGCCGCCTTGGCATGCATATGCGCGCGGCTGCGCGGCAGCCGGACGCGGAAATGGCACCAGTCGCTCCCCGAAACCGGGCAGGCGCGGTCATGGGGGCACGGCGCCACCGGCACCGCGCCCCAGCCCAGCAGCGCGTCTCGCGCCGCGCGGATGCGCGCGAAGCCTTGCGGCGTTCCCGGCTCCACCAGCACCAGCATCGCCCGGCTGGCGCTCCACAGGCCGCGCACGGCCTCCGCGATGCGGGCCAGCGGCAATTCGGCCAGGGCATAGGCGGCGATGGTGAGATCGGCTGAGACGCCTTCGGGCAGGCGCCCGATGTCGCCCATCAGGCGCCGCGCCGCCGCCAGCGCCGGAGGCCCGGCCTGGCCCAGCGCCGCCGCGAGGCTCAACATGCCGGGGTCATGATCAAGAAGCGTGATCTGCCCGAGCCGGGGCCACATGGCCGTCACCGCCCAGGAAGCTGTTCCAGGCCCGGACCCGGCATCGAGCAGGCTCGCGGGGCTGAAACCCGGCCGCCGCGCCTGAAGTTCTTCCAGCGCGCGCCCCACCGCCGCGAAAGTCGCGGGAAGCCGGGCCACCAGATAGGAGGCGGAATCGACAGCTTGCGTCGCGCCGCCGGCGCGGTAGGTGGCCGACAAGGCAGCAGCGGACCGGCGCCGGCTGCCGCCCGCGCCGTTATCTGACTCAAGCCGCGCGGCGATCGCCGCCTGCAACTCCGGCGGAAGCATCATGGGAATGAAGGGAAGTTCATTTGCCTGCGCGCGCTTTCAAACGTAAAGCATGGAAATGTCACAGGATTGAAGAGTCCGTCAAGAAAGGCGCGCCATGTTCGCTTCGTTCTTTCCCTCGCCGCGGCAGTTTTTTGGATCGGCGGCGCTATGGGCGCTCGCGGTGGTGCTGTTCTGGTTTCTGGTCGCCCGCGACGGCGGCGGCATGCTGGGTCTCGCCAATCCGCCGGAAGGAACGCCGCCGATCATCGGGGTGTCGCGCTTCTTCTCCGCGCCGTTCCTGTGGTTCTATCTTTATTTTGGCGGCGCGGTGGCGATCTTTGCTGGCGTCTGGCGCTGGCTGGACCCGCACCCCTATTTCAACTGGTCGGTCCTGGGCTCGGCGCTCATCATTTTCGTGCTGTATTTCATGGTCGAGGTCAGCGTGACCATCAATGACTGGTACGGCACCTATTTCGATCTGATCCAGCGGGCCCTCGATCCCTCAACCAAGGGCCAGGTGCCGGCCGCCGATCTTTACACGGGGCTCGCCCAGATCACCTCGGTGCTGCTCACCTACATCACCGTGGCGGTGCTCAATGCCTTTTTCACGAGCCATTATGTGTTCCGCTGGCGCACCGCGATGAACAGCTTCTACACCGCGCGCTGGAATGAATTGCGCGGCATCGAAGGCGCCGCCCAGCGCGTTCAGGAAGATACCATGCGCTTTGCCCGCATGTTCGAAGATCTGGGCACCAGCCTGATCAGCGCCATCATGACGCTCATCGCGTTCCTGCCCATCCTGGCAGCCCTGTCAGGCAAGATTCCGGAAATCCCCATCCTCGGCAGCATTCCTTATTCGCTGGTCTGGGTCTCCTTGCTGTGGTCGCTGTTCGGCACCGGGCTTCTGGCGCTGGTCGGCATCCGGCTTCCGGGGCTCGAGTTCCGCAACCAGCGCGTTGAGGCCGCCTACCGCAAGGAGTTGGTCTATGGCGAGGACGACCCCACCCGCGCCGCCCCCCGCACCCTCAAGGAGCTTTTCGAAGGTGTGCGGCACAACTATTTCCGGCTCTATTTCAATTATCTCTATTTCAACGTGGTGCGCTATGGCTACCTGCAGGCTGATCTGCTGCTTCCCTTCTTCGTGCTGATACCCGCCATTGCCGCCGGCGCCATCACCTTTGGCATCTTCCAGCAGGTGCGCGCCTCCTTCGGCGAGGTACGCGATGCGATGCAGTATCTCGTGAAGTCATGGCCTTCGATCGTCGAGTTCCTGTCGATCTACAAGCGCCTGCGCGCCTTCGAGGCGACGCTGGCGGGCCAGCCGCTCCCCGATCTTGACCGGCGCTATCTCGAACGCGGCCAGACGGCCTGAACCGGTGCAGTGCAATGTCATGGTGACGCAAGCTTCCGGCTCTGTTATAAGCATCTCAATTCTGGAATGAGATCATGATGAATCGTTTGGGTTTTTCCTTTGTAGCTGCGGTTCTGGCGCTCACCGCGGGCTCTGCCGCGGCCGAGGAGCAGAAGAGCGAACGCCAGTATGTGATCGACCTGGGGGCCGGCCTGATGGCCCAGCCCCGCTATCCGGGGTCGGACGAAACGATCTTGGTGCCCTACCCGCTGATCGCCGTGGGCCGGTTTTATGTTCCCGGCATCGGCGATGCCGGCGGCAGCGACAGCACGCGCCGGCTTTCGGTCTATCCGTCGTTCAATTTCATTGGCAAGCGCGAGGCCTCCGATTCGGACGAACTCGAAGGCATGGAGGACGTCGACTGGTCTCTGGAAGTGGGCCTTGGCGTCGCCTACCGCTACAACTGGCTGCGGGGCTTCGTGGAGTTGCGCCAAGGCTTCAATGGCTATTCTGGCCAGGTGGCCGACTTCGGCCTCGACGTCATCGCGACGCCCACCGAAGACCTCACCCTCACCCTGGGCCCGCGCGCCGGCTGGGGCTCTGACGACTACATGAAAACCTATTTCGGTATCTCCGCGGCCGAAGCCGCCGAAAGCCCGATCTACGACAAGTCCTATGACGCCGGCGCCGGGTTCAACACCGCAGGCCTTGCGGCGACGGCGAATTACAAGCTGACCGACACCGTCACGCTGCGCATGCTGGGCGGATGGAACCGGCTGATCGGAGACGCCGGCGACAGTCCCATCGTCGAGGAAGGCAGCGAAAACCAGTTCTACGGCGGCGCCGGCCTCACCTACCGCTTCGAATTCGACGTGTTCGACTGAATGGCGGCGCCGGCCTCGCGCTCCGGCGGCAGCGGCCGCTCCGGAAACACCAGCCCCATCGAGATCACCAGCTTCAGCCCGTCTTCGACGCTGATGTCGAGGATTTTCACCTCCTCGCACGGCGCGAAAAACACATAGCCCGACGTCGGGTTGGGCGTCGTCGACACATAGACGGCATACATCGCCTGCCCCGGCGGCAGGCCGATCTCGCCGCTGTCCACCTCGCGCGACACGAACGCCACGGACCAGGCGCCGCGCCGCGGCCATTCAACCAGGCACACATGGCGGAACGAGGCGCCCTTCTGGGCGAACAGCGTCTCGAAAATCTGTTTCGACCCCTTGTAGATCGAGCGCACCACCGGCATGGCGAAGAGCGTCTTATCCCAGATGGCGATCATGGTGCGGCCGGCGAGATTGGCGGCCATCGCGCCGATCGCCGTGATGGCGATCAGCGCGAAGATCAGGCCGAACCCCGGCAGCCTGACGGGCAGATAGGTGTCCGGGTTGTAGGCGGCGGGCAGAAACGGCTTGATCCAGGCATCGAACAGGGTGACGAACCAATAGGTGGCCCACACGGTGATGGCGATCGGCGCGGTAATCACCAGCCCGGTGAAGAAATAGGCCCGGAGCTTCCCCCAGAAGGAAGCGTGCGCCTTGATTTCGACATCGGCGTTGTTCACGTGGGAAAAGCCCGGACAGGATGGAACGGTTTTGGACGCACCCAATAGACATGAAGCGGAGGGCCTCCGCAAGCCGGAGGCATCGGGCGTCCTATTCGCGCTCAGGCGGCCGCTGCTGCTCGGCACGGGCTGGCTGTGCGTGGGCCTGGGCGTTGTCGGCATCGTCATGCCGCTGTTTCCGACGACGCCGTTTCTGCTGGTGGCCCTGTGGGCGTTTTCGAAATCCTCGCCGGAACTGGCTGAAAGAATCCGCCAGCACCGGCTCGCTGGCCCCTATGTGCGCGACTGGGAGGAAGACGGGGTTATCCCGCCGGGCGCCAAGATCCTCGCCGTCACCATGATGGCGGCCATGCTCGGCTATCTGCACTTCGGCTCCGGCGCGCCCGGCTGGGTGGTAATCGCGGCGGGGCTGGTTGTGGCGGCGGTCGCGGTCTACATCCTGTCGAGGCCCAACTCGCGGCGAAGTTAATCCCCCGCCTGGCGGCTGGCTGTCACCGGATACTGATCGTCCCACACCTTGGCGCGGGCCTCGGCCTCGATGCGCTCGTCTTCCCCGACATTGCTTTCGAGCTGCAGCGCGCGGTCGAAGATTTCCGGATTTTCCTCGGGCCGCGCCGAATTGCGCGCCAGAATATACCACATCACGGCACGGGTGCGGTCGGCGCGCACCACCGTGCCTTCCCAATAGAGCTCGCCCAGATACGCCTCGGCCGGCGCATAGCGCTTGCGGGCCGCCGCCATCAGCCATTTCAGGCCCTGCTGCGGATTGCGTTTCATGCCCTCGCCCTTGATGTTCATGACGCCCAGCGCATATTGCGCCGCGGGGTGGCCATAGGCGGTGGCGACCTTGAGATAGGCCTGGGCGGCGGCATCCGGGTTGGGCGTGATCCCGGCATTGACCGCGCCGGTGCGCTGGTAGTCCGCCAGACGCACCATCGCGTCCACCGTGATGCGCAGGCGCTTGTCGCTCGATTCCTCCGGGTCGTAATGCTCGGCGACCCGCGTGTAATAGCTGTAGGCCATGGCATCGTCGCGCGGCACGCCAAGGCCCTGGCGGTACATGTGCCCGAGATACCAGTCAGCGACGATGTCGCCCTCGTCGGAGGCGGCGCGGAACAGCTTGGCGGCGCGGCCGTAATTGCCGTTACGGTAGGCGCGCTTGGCTTTCTTGAGATCGTCGCTCCAGAACGGAATCGAAATTTCGGGAAGCTTCAGCTCGGGAGCGGCCGGCAGATATGAATAGAAGCCGGCAAGCGGTCCGCCGGAGTCCTCCTGCGCCACGGCCGGACTGAGCAGCAGGCAAAGCGCCGCGGCGGCCAGCACCGGCATGCCCCGCACGCTGCCGCGATTGGCTTGCGCTGATCCTGTCATCACGGCGGATCAGCTCCCGTAAGCCTGCCGCGCGGACGCGCGGCGCCGGCGGATGATGGAGAAACACTTATACCTGGCCACCCAAGAACTCGTTCCAAACACGCGATGGCGAAGGGCTATTGGTCAAATTGGGCGGATAAAAGGATAGGATTTGGGCGGAATTGGACGAATGCAGAAATCCTTCCGCTGTTGCAGCGGCGCAACAATCGGGTGGTTCAAACCGCCCACCCCGCCAGCATGCCCTCGTAAACCGCTTCCTCGGCGGTGCGCGGGCTCAGCGCGTCGCCGGCCAGCCGGCCGGGGATGCCCAGCGCTTCAAGTTCCGCGGCAAGCGCGTCGTCCTGCAGATTCGGGGCGTTAAGAACCAGCGTATCGACGTCCTCCATGGCGACCGGCGCGCGCGACGGGGTGTGGATGAAATAAATGGTCTTCCCGTCGCCGCCATACAGCCTGAGCCAGGGATGCACCTCGACGCCCAGCCGGTGCAACCGGGCCACGGTCTCGAAACGAATGTAGGTCTGAATGTTGGCGGCGGCGCAGTGATGGTTGACGGCCAGCCGCACATGAGCGCCCTCGGCGGCGAGTTTCTCGGCGATGCCCGCGCCCACCCAGTCGCCCATCCAGTCATAGACCACCACCCGCGCGCCGGCCGTGGCGCGGCCCGCCAGAAGGTCCGCGGCATGAACCATCTGCTCAGGCTGGCCTTCAAAGGGCGGCAGCTGCGGCCTTGAACCGGTGGCGATGATGACCTCGTCTGGCCGTTCAGCCTCCAGCAGGGCGCGGGTCACCGTGCTGCGCCGGTGGATGACGGCGCCATGGCGCAGCGCCTCGGCGGTGAGATTGGTAACGATGCCGCCGAATTCGGCGCGGGTGGGCAACAGCTGGGCGAGGCGCGCCTGGCCGCCGGTCTGGGCCTCACGCTCGTGGAGGTGCACCTCGTGCCCGCGCTCCGCCGCAACGGCTGCGGCCTTGAGCCCGGCTGGCCCTCCCCCCGCCACCAGAATGCGGCGGCGGCGCTGCGTCCGTGGCTTGTGCTCATAGGCCAGTTCGCGGCCGGTTTCCGGGTACTGGATGCAGGAGATCGAGAGACCAAGCTGGAAATGGCCGATGCAGGCCTGGTTGCAGCCGATGCAGGCCCGGATATCATCGAGGCGCCCGGCCTGGGCCTTGTTGGGCATCTCAGGGTCAGCGATCATGGCGCGGGTCATGCCGCAGAGGTCGGCGGCGCCGGAGGCCAGCACCTGCTCGGCAATCTGCGGCTGGTTGATGCGGCCCGCCACGAGCACGGCAGCGCCGGTGGCCTGTTTCACCTTCTGGGCGAAGGGCGCCACATAGCCATGGGCATTGGCCATCGACGGCACGATATGGGTGGCGCCCGAGGCGGTGGCCGACGTTCCGGCGATCACATTGAGGTAATCGAGCTCCGGCGCCAGCGCCCGGGCAATCGCCACCGACTCGTCTTCGATGAGCCCGTCCTCATCATGCTCATCGCCGGACATCCGCATGCCGACGATAAAGTCCCCATGCACACGGGCGCGGATTGCGCCGATCGCCTCCCGGGTGAAGCGCAGCCGGTTCTCCAGCGGTCCGCCATAGTGATCCTGGCGCCGGTTGACGCGCGGGTTCATGAATTGCGCCGGCAGATAGCCATGGCTCGCCACGATCTCCACGCCATCCGCCCCGGCCTCGGCCATCCGGCGGGCCGCCTCACCGAAACCGGTCACGATTTCGCCGATCAGCTGCTCTGGCATCGCCCGCGGAATGACCTTGAACCGTTCAGAGGGCGCGTGTGACGGCGCGAAGGCCGGCTGCACCACGCCATCGGGCCGCCCGAGCAACTCCCGCCCGGGGTGGAAAAGCTGCACGAAAACCCGTGCGCCGTGCTCATGAATTACCTCAATCAAGCGCGCGAAAGGCTTGATACACTTATCGGAAGTGCCCATCAGCAACGCTTCGGTGTAGCGCGCGGTTTCATGAACGCCCACCACCTGAATGATGATGAGACCCGCCCCGCCACGCGCCCGCGCCCGCTGGTAAGCGATCAGCGCGTCGGACGGCAGGCCGCCCTCGGGCAGGTAGGTGTCATGCCCCGTCGAAAAGATACGGTTGCGGAGTTCGGTGGATTTGATGCGGAATGGCGAAAACAGATGGCGAAACAGCATGATGGGAGTTTAGCCGTTTTCGCGTCAGCAAAAAAGGGCAGAGACCCCGCCGCGCCCCTCCCGCCAAACGCAGCAACGCCCCCCGGGGGTAGCGGAGGGCGGAGCCTGCCAAGCGGTGTGGGGCGACACCGTGAGCAGCCGGTTCCCCTGGGCGAGGGGCTCCGGCATTTCGATGACGAATTGCCGGGCTCAGTCCTCGCCGCCGTCGTCCTTCTCGGCGCCATTGCTCAGGGCCGCGGCGAGAATTCCGGCGTTGGAGCGGATCGTCTGTTCGATGGCATTGGCAACGTCGGGGTTCTGGCGCAGGAAGGTCTTGGCGTTCTCGCGGCCCTGGCCGATGCGCTCGCCGTTATGGGAGAACCAAGAGCCGGATTTCTCCACCACCCCGGCCGTCACACCGAGGTCGATCAGCTCGCCGACCTTGGAAATGCCCTCGCCATACCTGATGTCGAACTCCACCTGCTTGAATGGCGGGGCCACCTTGTTCTTCACGACCTTGACACGGGTCTGGTTGCCCACCACCTCGTCGCGGTCCTTGATGGCGCCGATGCGGCGGATGTCGAGACGCACCGAGGCGTAGAACTTCAGCGCATTGCCACCGGTGGTGGTTTCGGGCGAACCAAACATCACGCCGATCTTCATGCGGATCTGGTTGATGAAGATCACCATGCAATTGGTCTTGGAAATCGAGGCGGTCAGCTTGCGCAAGGCCTGACTCATCAGGCGGGCCTGAAGCCCCGGGAGCTGATCGCCCATCTCGCCTTCAAGCTCGGCGCGCGGCGTCAGCGCCGCCACCGAATCGATCACCAGCACCTCAACAGCGCCCGAGCGCACCAGCGTGTCAGCGATTTCCAGCGCCTGCTCGCCGGTGTCGGGCTGCGAAATCAGCAGATCATCGACCTTGACGCCGAGTTTGCGCGCATAGACCGGGTCAAGCGCATGCTCCGCGTCGATGAAGGCGCAGATGCCGCCGCGCTTCTGGGCTTCGGCGATGGTCTGCAAAGCCAGCGTGGTCTTGCCGGAGGATTCCGGCCCATAAATTTCAACGATGCGGCCCTTGGGCAGGCCGCCAATGCCAAGCGCGACGTCGAGCCCAAGCGAGCCTGTCGAGATCGCCTCAATCTCCAGCGCCGTCGAGGCGCCGAGCTTCATGATCGACCCCTTGCCGAACGCCCGCTCGATCTGGCTCAGGGCCGCGTCCAGCGCCTTACTCTTGTCCATGGATGCCTCAATGACCCGAAGATTTGCCTGTGCCATCGCTTTACTCCCTCATGTTCAATGGGTCTATCGGGGCCACTCCGGCCACCAACTCCTGCGTTGTTCGAACTATGTTCTATTTCTGTTCGAAAGGCAAGGAGAATTTTTATTCACATTAAAACAGATATTTACAAGTATAACATCGAAACGGACGCGGAACAAACCGGAACTTCTCCTTCCACGCCAGCGGCCCCACGCCGGAGGCCGCTGCCGCCGAATCGGGTTCCAGTCTCAGCTTTCCATGGCCTCCTTCACCTTTTCCACCAGCTGTTTCAGCGAGAAGGGCTTCGGCATGAAGCTGAAGCCGGTCTGGCCCTCGAGGTCCTGCTCGAACTGCTCGCCGGGATAGCCGGACACGAACACGAATTTGGTGGCGATGCCGCGCTTCCTCAGTTCACGGAGCAATGTTGGCCCGTCCATCTCCGGCATCACCACGTCGGAGATGATCAGGTCGAAGCCCTTGGCGTCGGCGTCGATTTTCTCGATCGCCGCCTCGCCGGAATTGGCCTCAACAACGGTATAACCTCGCGAGGCCAGCGCGCGCAGCGCGAAGGCCCTGACCGCGTCCTCGTCCTCGACCAGCAGGATGCGTTCCTTGCCGGTATAGTCGCGCTTCGGCGGCTCGGCCGGCTTCTCCTCCACCGGCGCCTCGCCCGCCCGCTGCGGATAGTAGCGCGGCAGATAGATGCGGAACACCGTGCCCTTGCCCACCTCGCTGTCGCAGAAGATGAACCCGCCGGTCTGCTTGACGATGCCGTAAACGGTGGAGAGCCCAAGCCCCGTCCCCTTGCCGACGTCCTTTGTTGAGAAGAACGGCTCCCAGATCTTGTCGCGGATCTCCTTCGGAATGCCGGTGCCGGTATCCTCGACCTCGCAGACCACATATTCGCCGGGCGGCATCAGCGATGGCATGACCGCGCGCGAGGCGTCCACGCCGAGATTGTAGGTTCTCACCGTCAGCGTGCCGCCGTTCGGCATCGCGTCGCGGGCGTTGACCGCGAGATTGATGATCACCTGCTCGAACTGGTGGATGTCCACCATCACCAAACCGAGGTCGCGCTCATGCGCGATCTTGAGGCCGACCTTTTCGCCCAGCACCCGGCCCAGCAGGTTGCCGAGGTCGGAAAGCGCCTCGGTCAGGGCATGCACCTTGGGCTGCAGGGTCTGCTTGCGCGAGAAGGCCAGAAGCTGGCGCACCAGATTGGCGGCGCGGTTGGCGTTCTGCTTGATGTTCATCACATCGGCAAAGGCCGGGTCGGTGGGCCGCATCTTAGCCAGCAGCAGATCAGCGAAGCCGATGATCGGGGTCAGCACGTTGTTGAAGTCATGCGCGATGCCGGAGGCGAGCTGGCCCACCGCCATCAGCTTCTGGCTTTGCGCCAGCTGCACCGCAAGCGATTTGTTTTCCGTCTTGTCCACCGCGAACACCACCGCCGCGTGATCGTCCTCCGAAAGCCGCGTGAAGGTGAACAGCACGCTGCGCGGATTGCCGCCTTCGAGGGTGGCCTCGAACTGGCGCTGGCTTGCTTCCCCGGCGAGGGCGGCGGCCAGCGCCTGGGTCAGCGCTTCGCGCTCCGGGGCCGCCACCGCCGCGGCGATCATGGCGCCGCGCCGGAGCTTCGGCGAAAGGTCGATGAAGGCCGTATTGGCGGTGCGGATCGTCCCGTCCTTGTCAATTTCGGCGATGCCGATCGGCGCGTTGTTGACGAAGCGCGCCAGGCGCGGCGCGGACGTCTCGGCTCCGGCAAGCTGGCGCGGCACCACGATGGTGCGGGCCGGCGAGGCCCGCCCCTCGGCGTCGAAATCGACGTGGTGGATGATCTGCGCCGGAAACAGCTTCCCGGTGCCGGGGTTGCGGAGATCGATGCCGAAGCTCTCGGTTGCCGCGCCCCGTGGCTTCGGCGCGACGCCGGAGACAAGCCGCGCCGCGGCCGGCCCCAGCAGCCTGTCAAGGGTGAGGCGGGCCCCCTCGAGATCGCTCAAGTCCATGCCCAGCCATTGCGCCAGCGTGGCGTTGACGTAATCGACGCGGCCATCGGCGAGCGTGGAGAAAAACCCCACCGGCGCGTTGTCGAGATAGGTGATGATGAATTGCAGGCGCGCGAATGACTGTTCCTGGCGCGCCCGCTCGCCGCTGATATCCTCCAGCTCCCAAAGCCGCAGCGTGCGGTGGCCTACCTGCATCGGCGCCGCCGACAGCCTGATCCACACCGGCCGGACGGGATCGGCGCAGGGGGCGGCCGAGCCTTCGGCCACGCGCAGTTCGCGGGTTTCGCGGCGGCCCGCCGCCACCGCCTGGGCGAGTTGGTAGATGGGGCCTGCGAACTCGGCATAGGGCGTGAACAGCACATCCATGGGAACGAGGCGGCCCGCGCCCGCCCGCTTGACCAGCGCGTGATAGGCGGCGTTGGCATAAAGCGCGCGGCCATCGGCGGCGGTGACCACCAGCGGATGGCCCACGGCGGAGGCCAGACCATCGAGGAACTGTCGCTCGCTCTTGCCGCTGCCCGGCCGCAGCACGCCCGCCAGCAGCGCGTAAAGCGCCAGCAGCCCCAGCCCGGCCAGCGCCGCGCCCGCCCAGAGAAGCCAGCGCGGGTCTTCCGGCGGCGCCTGGCGCAGCCCGTAGACCACCGTCACCGCCACCAGCGCGGCGAGCGCCAGCACGAGTAAGGCGCGTCCGCGCCCGCCCGCCGGTTCCGCGAGCCCGCTGTCCGCCGGCGGATTGGTTTCGTCCATCAAAGATCACCCCGAATCATGTGCAGTATAGGCCAAACGCCTGGCGGCGGAATCGCGGGTGATGATCGCATCAACAGCGCTTTACAAAGCATGGACGGGCCGTCACACTTGACGGCGGGGATTTTTTGGAAGGACGGGGCCATGGAGTTCGTGACCCAGAACGCGCAATTGATGGGCACCGTCGCGGTGGCGCTGGGGGTGCTGCTGGCCCTGGCCATCGCCATCCGCGTTCTCACACCCAGGCTGCTGGGGCGGCATGGCCAGCGGCTGAGCGTCGTCGAATACCGCGAACTCGACCGTTCCCGCCGCCTGGTGCTGATCCGCCGCGACCAGACCGAACATCTGCTGCTGATCGGCGGCCACTCTGATGTGGTGGTCGAAACCGGGCTGGCCGCGCCGTCCGCGGCCCCCGCCCCCGGCGCCAGCCGCGCCGCGCCGCGCCCGCCGGCGTTCGGCGACCGCAAGGCGCCGGCCTTGCGCACGCCCGGCGAACAGCCGGCCGCGGCCAGCCGCGAAGAACCGGCCGGCTGAGGCGCAAAAAGAAAAGCCCGGCATTGCAGCCGGGCTTTGGTGGTGCGGGAGACTTCCTAGACGTTGGTCGTGCCAGCCGCCCGGCGCTCGGCCATGAAGCGGTCGAACTCGTCCTGGTCCTTGGCGCGGCGCAGGCGCTCCACGAAGGCGCGGAACTCACGCTGCTCATCCTCGAGGCGGCGGCGCTCTTCCTCGAGCCGTTCAAGCTGGGTGCGGCGATATTCGTCGAAGGCCGCATTGCCCGAGCCCGACATGCCGGCGCCGGACCATTGCCTGTTCAAACCGCCCCAGGCCGGCATGCTGAAACCGTCCCACGGCTTGGCGCCCGTGGCGGAGCCTTTCCACAGCTGGCCGAATTTCCACTTGGCGAACAGCGCCACCAGGCCCAGCGGCCAGAACACCACAAACCCGGCAACCATCGCGCCGATTTCCCACGGCGACCAGCGGCCCATGCCGCCCCACTTGTTGCAGGCGGTCTGGCCGCCATTCGAACCAATACCGGCAGAGGAATTGATCATCGTCACTCCTTTCATGACTTCAGGATCAGAGACATGGTAATCCTGCCTCCGGCTTTCAACGAAATTCGCAAGCGGGTGTCCCGCGCGGGTTTCGCGGAGAAGCGCAACCGGATGATTTTCCGAGGAGTTTGGCAATCATGACGCGGCATCACAAAATCGCGATGTTGACCGCCGGCGGGCTGGCGCCCTGCCTGTCGTCGGCGGTGGGCGGGCTGATCGAGCGCTATTCCGAGCTCGCCCCCGAAGCGCCGATCATCGGCTATCTGGCGGGTTACAAAGGCCTGCTGCAGGGGAATTCGATTTCAGTCACGCCGGAAGTGCGCCGCCGCGCCCATGTGCTGCACGCCCATGGCGGAACCCCGCTCGGCAACAGCCGGGTGAAGCTCACCAATGTGGCGGACTGCGTGAAGCGCGGGCTGGTGAAAGAGGGCGAGGATCCGCTGAAGGTTGCTGCCGGCCAGCTGGTGAAGGACGGCATCACCATCCTGCATACGATCGGCGGCGATGACACCAACACCACCGCCGCCGATCTTGCGCAGTACCTGAGCGCCAACGGCTACAATCTCACCGTGGTGGGCCTGCCCAAGACCATCGACAATGACGTCGCGCCGATCCGCCAGACGCTCGGCGCCTGGACGGCGGCCGAACAGGGTGCCCTGTTCTTCGAGAATGTGGTGAACGAGCAGTCGACCTCCTCGCGCCAGCTGGTCATTCATGAAGTGATGGGCCGCCACTGCGGCTGGCTCACCGCCGCCACGGCGCGCGCCTGGCGCGAACGGCTCGACGCGCTGGAATTCCTGCCGGAGTTCAACCTGTCGCGCCGCCACAAGGACATTGACGCGGTTTATGTTCCGGAAATGACCATCGACATCGCCGCCGAGGCGCAGCGTCTCAGGAAGGTGATGGACGAGATGGACTCGGTCTCGATCTTCGTCAGCGAAGGCGCCTGTGTCACGGAGATCGTCGCCGAACTCGAAGCCAAGGGCGAAGCGGTGGACCGCGACGCCTTCGGCCATGTGCGGCTCGACCAGGTGAAGGTGGGCGACTGGTTCGGCAAGCAGTTCGCCAGGAAGATCGGCGCCGACAAGACGCTGGTGCAGAAGTCGGGCTATTTCGGACGCTCGGCCGCCGCCAACCGGGCTGACCTCGACCTGATCCGGGCCATGGTGCATGTGGCGGTGGATGCGGCGCTTGCGGGAACCTCGGGCGTCGTGGGCCATGACGAGGAGCGCGGCGATGAACTGCGCGCCATCGAATTCCCGCGCATCAGGGGCGGCAAGCATTTCGATCCGGCGACGCCCTGGTTCGCCGACATGCTGAGGGACATCGGGCAGCTGTCATGAGCGGATGGAGACTTGCCGCCCTGCTCCTCGCCGTGATCGCCGCCTCGCCGGCCAGCGCCGATGAGGCGCTCGAACAGGGCAAGGCCGATTTCGCGAAGCTCTGCGCGCCCTGCCACGGGGTGGACGCCAAAGGCCATGGGCCGGAGGCCGCGAAGCTGCCGAAGAAGCCGGTGGACCTCACCCGCATTACCGAACGCTATGGGCGGTTCCCGGAAGACCGCGTCTTCGCCACCATCGCCGGCCTCGACATGCCCGAAGGCCACGGGACCCGCGAGATGCCGGTCTGGGGCGATGTGTTCGTGAGCGAAGGCGTGGGCCAGAGCACATCGGTTGCCGATGCGTTGCGCGCCTCGGATGATGCCTCGCGGCGGATCGCCGGCCTGATGCACTATCTCGAAACGCTGCAGGGAGCGCCGTGACGCGCATAAGGGAGGATGCCCGGCTGATCCGCCAGCCGCTGCGGCCGCGGCGGCGGCTGGGCGCAACGTCTGCCGCCGCCGAAAACTGGAACCGCATCGGCGGGCTCCTGACGCGGGCTGGCCGGATACTGGAGATCCCGCGCCATGCGATGCTGGCGGTGTGGATGGTGGAATGCGGCGCCCTGCCCTTCCAGCGCGGGCGGCCGGTGTTGCGCTTCGAGGCGCATGTATTCTTCGCCCGCTGGGGCAGCCGGCATGAGGCGCTGTTCGACGCGCATTTCCGGTTCGGCGGCCGCCATGGCGCCGAGGGCGCCAAGTGGCAGAACCACATGCTGCGCGAAACCCCGGGCGGCGACTGGCGGCGTTTCCATGGCGATCAGCATACGGAATATCTGGCGCTGGCGCTGGCCACCGGACTGGCCGGGCCAGAGACCGCGTGCCAGTGCGCGAGCTTCGGCGGACCGCAGATCATGGGCTTCAACCATGAACTCGCCGGCCATGAGTCCGCCCATGCGATGTTTCGCGCCTTCGCCCGGTCCGAGCGCTGGCAAGTGCTGGCGTTTCTCGATTTCTGCGCCGCCAGGACGCTTTTCCCTGCCTTGAGGGCTGGCGACTGGCTGGCTTTTGCTTCCGTCTATAATGGACCCGGCAATGCCGAGGCCTATGCGGCCAGGATCGCCGCCGCCTGCCGGGATGCCGGCGAGCTGCTGAACGGCGGTCTTGAAGCTGCCGCCAATTCGTAATAGTCGTTCGGATATGACGATGAAGGGTCCTGTCCTTGAGGCCGGCAGTTTTCCTCCGCCACAACGCCGGCGTCACACCGGCGAAGGCCGGGGTCCGGCTGCACCGGATGAAAGCCGGATGCCAGCTTGTGCCGGCATGACGGCAGCCGATTTGGTGGCGCGGACCATCAACGGCCGCAACAGCCGCGCCGCGCCATGACCTGGCTCAGCCTCACGCCCGAGGAATGGATGGCGGTGCGCCTCAGCCTCAAGGTGGCCACCGTCGCGATGATCGCCAGCCTGCCGGTGGCGCTGGCCGTGGCCTGGCTGCTGGCGAGGCGCGAATTCTGGGGCAAGTCGCTGCTCAACGGCCTGGTGCACATGCCGCTGGTGATGCCGCCGGTCGTCACCGGCTATCTGCTGCTGCTGGCCTTCGGCGCCCGCGGGCCGATCGGGTCCTTCCTCGCTGAATTCGGCATCGTCTTCGCCTTCCGCTGGACCGGCGCGGCGCTGGCCTGCGCGGTGATGGCTTTTCCGCTGATGGTGCGCGCCATCCGCCTGTCGATTGAATCCGTCGACCGTAAGCTGGAAGCCGCCGCCGGCACGCTGGGCGCCAGCCCGGCCTGGGTTGTGCTCACCGTCACCTTGCCGCTCATTCTTCCCGGCATCATCGCCGGCATGATCCTGTGCTTCGCCAAGGCGATGGGCGAGTTCGGCGCCACCATCACCTTCGTCTCCAACATTCCGGGCGAAACCCAGACCCTGCCCTCGGCCATCTATTCGCTCACCCAGGTGCCGGGTGGCGATGCCGGGGCGCTGCGTCTCACCGCCATCTCGGTGGCGATTTCATTGGCGGCGCTCATAGTGTCCGAATTCCTCGCGCGGCGCGCCGGGCAGCGGATCGCCACATGAGCCTCGCCGTCGATGTCAGCCTGGCGTTGGGCGCGTTTCATTTGGAAGCCGCCTTCGAAAGCGCCGGCCCCGTGACCGCGGTGTTCGGCGCCTCTGGCTCGGGCAAGACGAGCCTCGTCAATGTGATCGCCGGCTTGCTGCGCCCGGACCGCGGCGTGGTGGAAATCGGCGGAAAGACGCTGACCGATACAGCAAAGGGCATCCTGCTGCCGCCGCACCGCCGCCGCATCGGCTATGTGTTCCAGGAGTCCCGTCTGTTCCCGCATCTCACGGTGAGCCAGAACCTTTCCTATGGCGAATGGTTCACGCCCGCCCGCGAACGCTATGCGGCACGCGGTCAGGTGATCGATCTCCTCGGCATCGGCCACCTTCTGGACCGCCGTCCCGCCGGGCTCTCCGGGGGCGAGAAACAACGGGTGGCGATCGGCCGCGCGCTGCTCGCTTCCCCCCGCTTGCTTCTGATGGATGAGCCATTGGCCGGGCTTGACGCCGCGCGCAAGGCCGAGATCATGCCCTATCTCGAGCGGCTGAGAGACGAAACACGAATTCCAATCGTCTATGTAAGCCATTCGGTGGCGGAGGTGATGCGGCTGGCGAGCGACATCGCGGTGCTGGCGCAGGGCCGGCTGGCGGCCTTTGGGCCCGCCGCGGCCATCGCCCAGCGGCTCGATCTCATACCGCCCGGAGAAGACGACGAAACCGGCGCCATCATCGACATGACGGTGGCCGGCCATGACAGGCGGTCCGGCCTCACCCGGCTGCGGGCGGCGGCGGGCGATGTCTTCGTCACCGGTTTCGCCGGGCCGGAGGGAGCGCCGGTCCGCGTCCGCATCAGGGCCCGCGATGTCATGCTGGCCATGGAGGAGCCGCAGAAGATCAGTGCGCTGAACATTCTCCGGGGCGCCGTGACGGCGATTGTCCCAGCCGGGGCCCATGCGGTGACCGTGACGCTCGACTGCGGCGGCCAGGCGCTGCTCGCCCGCATCACCCGGCATTCGGCGGAAGCGCTGGAACTGAAACCGGGCAGCGCCGTCCATGGCGTGGTGAAGGCCGTATCGGTGAGCGGGCCGTCAGCTTCCCAATTCCGGTGACAGTGCGCTTTATTGCCCCGGACCAGATGCGGGTCCGATGATCTGCGTGACCGAATTGAGCGCACTGTCACCGAAATCACGCTTCGAAGATCGAACTGGAACGCCCGGAGCCGCTTTGGTCTCTTCTCCCTTCCGTTCCGGCTGGTTAGCACTGGTCCCGCAGACGCGGGATTTGCAATCTGCTTTCCCGCCCTGCATCCCAAAGGCGTGGCTTCCGAGGATGCGAACATGAACAGCCTCTCAAAAGAGATCGGCGTCTTCTCCGGCACAATCATCGCCATCTCGATGGTCATCGGCTCGGGCCTCCTGGGGCTGCCGGGCGTGGTGATCGATGAGGCCGGGCCAGTGACCGCCCTCTATGGCTGGTTTGGGATCGTCGTCTTCATGTTGCCGATGCTGATGGTCTTTACAAAACTTGGCCTTCGATATCCAAGAGTGGGAGGTCTGTCCCATTATGCCGAGGTTGCCTTTGGCCCCTGGGCAAAGGTCGCGGTGGTGACGGTGCTGATCGGCACGTTTTTTCTTGGCATCCCCGCGCTCGCGTTGATTGGCGCCGCCTATGCCAGCGCCTTCCTGGGCGACGCCCAGGGAACCTACACAGGCTTTGTGGCGGTTGGGTTTCTGCTGCTTTCGGCAGGCATCAATCTCACGGGAGTGAGGGTCACAAGCTTCGTCAACACGATTTCAATCGCGTTCGTACTCGCCGTCGTGGCGCTGATCGGGTTCGGCAACTGGGACTTTGCGGCAAAGGGGGCCTCCGTCCTGATTTCCGGTCAGTTTTCCGATCTCTCGTGGAGCGCGCTGTGGCCCGCGCTGTCGCTCATCTTCTGGGCTTTTCTGGGCTGGGAAAACCTGTCTTTTGGCCTCGAGGAGTTCCGGCATCCGAACCGCACGATACCCCTTGTCTATTTCCTGAGTTTTCTGATCGTTCTGGCGCTTTACTGGGTTCTGGCCCTCACGGCCTCTGGCGCCAGCCTGTCGGGTATGGGTGTCTCGGGTGCCGCCGGATTGTCCGCCCTTTTTCCGCCGAAGCTTCGCATGGCGATGAACGGCCTGACGGCCGAGATTATCCTGGCGAACGCCAATTCATGGGTGGTTGGCTGCAGCCGTCTGGTGTTCAGCGGCGGCCGCGATGGGATTTTGCCGCCGGTCCTTGGCGAACTTGACAAGTCCCAAATCCCCCGCAACGCGCTGGTCTTCATGGGCGTGACGTTCTCAGTCATTGTGCTGTCGATGTCTTTCTATCATGTTCCGGTGAGTTTCATCGTGAAGCTGGTCAGCCAGAACTTCATTGTTCTGTTTGGCGTCTCCGTTGTCGCCTTCTACCGGTCCAGCGAGATGTTATTTGCAACATTGGCCGTGACAGCGCTCGCCGCCTGCTCTTGCCTGCTGCTGATATCGGGCTTTTCTCTTCTGATGCTCTATCCGGCGGCGCTGATCGGGTTCGGGTTCCTTCGCTACCGGCGGATGGGCCAGGCAAGAGCGGCATGAGCCGATTGCCGCCACAGGCCCGGAAAGAGTAGGCTTTCCCGCCGGAACGGAACGGCCGGAGGGCAAGCCATGAGACGGCTGGGTGATTTTGAGCGCGCGTTGCTGCACTTGCTGGCGGAGAATTCCAGGCGGTCGATCACCGAGCTGGCGCTGCGGCTCAAGACCACGCGGCCGCGGGTGAGGCGGTGTCTCGCGGAGCTCGAATCCAGCGGCGTGATCAAGCGCTATACGATCGAGGTGAGCGCTGATGCAAAAATACAGTCAAAGTCGGTGCGCGCTGTTTTTGTCGTCAAAACCAGGATGACGCGCTGCCGCGTTCTCATTGACAAGATCAAGCCGTGGCCCGAAGTCGTCGGCATCCGGACTTTTTCATCACGCGATGTCGATCTGCAAATCGAAGTCGCTGTTTCCGGCGATGCGGAACTTGAAGCGCTGCGGGACAGGATCGCCAGAGACCCGTCCGTTGAAAACATGTATACGATGCCCATTCTTTCGGAATGGAGCCGGCGTTAGGGTTGGATGCGTCACGCGCTCCCCTGGTGTCCTTAACGAAGCCGCTCGCGGGAACGCGCGTTTGCAGGCGCCGGTATCTTCAGCCTTCAGGCTTGGCCATGTCACGGGCCAGCGCCGCCAGATGCGGTCCGGCCGCCGCCCCGCCGGCCTTTCCGGCAGCGATAGACAGCGCCCTCGGGAAAATGGCCCGGACACGCCGGGCCATGTTTGATCGGGATCCGGCTTAGCTTACGCCGAGTAGTATTCGACCACCAGGTTGGGCTGCATCTGCACCGGATAGGGCACGTCCGACAGGGCCGGAACGCGCACCAGACGGGCGGTCATGCCCTTGTGGTCGACCTCGATGTAGTCCGGCGTGTCCCGCTCCGCGAGCTGGGTTGATTCCAGCACCAGGGCGAGGCCCTTGGCCTTGTCGGTGAGCTCGACGGTATCGCCGGCCTTGAGCCGGATCGACCCGATGGTGACCCGGCGGCCGTTCAGCTTGACGTGGCCGTGGCTCACGAACTGGCGGGCGGCGAAGACGGTCGGCACGAATTTGGCGCGGTAGATCACCATGTCCAGGCGGCGCTCCAGGAGGCCGATGAGGTTCTCCGAGGAGTCGCCCGTCATGCGGATGGCCTCGTCATAGACCTTGCGGAACTGGCGCTCGGACATGTTGGCGTAATAGCCCTTGAGCTTCTGCTTGGCCTTGAGCTGTGTGCCGTAGTTGGAAAGCTTGGTCTTGCGGCGCTGGCCATGCTGGCCGGGGCCATATTCCCGCTTGTTCACCGGGCTCTTGGGGCGGCCCCAGATGTTCTCGCCCATGCGGCGGTCGATCTTGTATTTCGCGTTGGCGCGTTTGGTCATTTACGGTCTCCTCGTGACGTCTGATGAGAACCCACCCTCCTTGGCGCCGGTTTCCCGGCCGACAGCCCCCTTGAGGGGCACAGGCAAGCAAAACCGGGGCGCGCACGTGATCGCCCCGGAATGCCGAAGCTCATAGGCGAAGGGGCGGCGGCTGTCAAATCCGGGCGAACCGCCCCTTGCGGGGCCGCGCCGCCTCGCCCAAACTTGCGCGGAATGACGAGGTCCCCTGCCCTCCGCCTGCTCCGCGATGCCGCCGCAATCGCCACCGTGGGGGCATTCATGTTTCCGCTGTTCTGGTGGGGGCTCGCCGCGGTGAAGCCGTCGGGCGCGCTTTATGACAAGGACCGTATCGTCTGGTTCGGCTTCTCGCCGAGCCTCGAGAATTACCGGGTGACGCTGGCGGCGGACTCCTCGCTGTTCAGCGCGCGCCAGTCGATCCTCGATACGGCCATCATCACGCTCGGGGCGGCGGGCCTCACCCTCGCCCTGGCGCTGCCCGCCGCCTATGGGCTGGCGCGCGCCGGGCGGGAGCCGGGCCGCTGGTTCGTGCTCTGGGTGCTGGCCCAGCGCATCCTGCCGCCCATCGCGGTGGCGGTGCCGCTGGTGCTGATCTATCACCAGCTTGGCCTGCGGGACACGCGGGGCGGCGTCATCCTCGCCCATGCCGCGGCCAACATGCCCTTCGCCATCCTGCTGCTGAAGTCCTTCCTCGAGGATATCCCGCGCGAGGTGGGCGAGGCCGCGATGATCGACGGCGCCAGCGCCTGGCAGAGCTTTCTGCGCATCCACGTGCCGCTGATCCGCGGTGGCATCGCCGCCTGCTTCATCCTCTGCGCCGTCTTCTCGTGGACGGAATTCGTGCTGGCGCTGTTCCTCACCTCCTCGATCCGGGTGCTGCCGGTGCAGCTGAGCCTGATGGCCAATATGGACTGGGGCCTCACCGCGGCGCTCAGCACGGCGAGCATCGTTCCGGCCTTCGTCTTCATCCTGCTGGTGCAGCGCCACCTGGTGCGCGGGCTGACCATGGGTCTGGCAAGAAGCTGATACCGCCACCGTCTGGGGACAACCAGTTGAGGCTCCACATCTAATCGTCCATGGCCAGCAACAGGAACCGGCAGCTGGCCATGAATTCCGCCCGGCGGGAGGCGCGGCGGGTCATGGCCTCGTCATCCTCGCCCCACAGCTCAGCCTGGTAGTCCTCATCGACATGGGCGATGCGCCAAGCCTCGTCCGGCGCGATGGCGCGGCGGGCCAGCATCATGGCGATCAGCGCCGAACCGGTCAGCGTCATCACGGTGTGGAAGGCGGCCAGCGCAAAATCATCGAGTGCCGCCACGGCCGCCCCGAAGGCGGTGAGCGCCGCGGCGGGCTGCGGCTGGTGCATCACGCCGGCCGTCACCGTGAACGGCGCATCGAGCGCGGTCCGCGCCCAGTCGGCGACCGGGTCCCAGGCGGCGGCCTGGCAGGCCACCAGATCGGGCGGCCGCTCGGCGCGGTAGCAGACGAGATCGCTGTTGGCATAGGCACAAGCTTCAGCCTCGATCTTCGGCCGCTCCCCGGCGATACGGTCGATCGCGGTGTTGGCGAGCCTGGTGAGCGGCATCGACGCGGGGTCGATCTCGGCTCCTTGCGCCTCCCATTCCGCCGCCACGGCTTCCGCCAGCGCCCTGGCGGGAAGGCGCAGCGGCGCCTTTATCGGCGTCTTGATGGGCTTGCCATCGAGCGCGATGGCGTTGTCGCCGGTGACCGTCACGGTCTTGTAGAAGCGGCGGCGCGCCGTCATCTCAGGCCTCCGCTTCCGGGTAGCGATCGGCATCGAAGCCGAACAGCGCAAAGCCCTGGCGCATATGCTCGGGGACCGGCGCCGAGACATCCACCGTGCCGCCGCGCGGATGCGGAAACACGATGCGCCTGGCATGCAGGTGCAGCCTCTGCGCCAGCTCTTCCGGCATACCCTCCTGGCCGCCATATTTCTCGTCGCCCAGGATTGGCGTGCCGATATGCGCCATATGGGCGCGCAGCTGGTGCTGGCGGCCGGTCACCGGCTTCAGCGACACCCAGGCGGCAACCGGCGGAGCCTTGTCGATGACGGAATAGAACGTGACGGCCCGCTGCTCGTCCTCCTCCTCGCCCGCCTGTGAGGCCCGCATGCGGTCGCCTTCGGGGCCCTTGGCCTTGATCAGCGCCACCTCGATGCGGCCCTGCGCCGGCTTCGGAACACCCCTGACCAGCGCCCAATAGGTTTTCTTCACGCCCCGTGTGGCGAACAGCTTTCCCAGCGCCGCCGCCACCGCCCGCCGCTTGGCGATGACGATCACGCCCGACGTGTCGCGGTCCAGCCGGTGGACGAGCAAGGGCCGCTCTTTCAGCTCGGCGCCAAGCCCCATCAGCAGCCCGTCCAGATGATGATGCGTCTTGCTGCCGCCCTGCACGGCAAGCCCGGAGGGCTTGTTCAGCACATAGATATCGCCGTCCTCATGCAGCACCATGGACTGGAACAGCCGCCGCTCTTGCGGGGTGAGCGGCTTCACATCGGCCTTCGGCAGATCGGCGGGCCTCGAATCGAAGGCCAGCGGCGGCACCCGGATTTCCTGTTCGGCCACCAGCCTGGTGCTGGTCCTGGCGCGGGCGCCAGCCACCCGCACCTGGCCGGTGCGGGTGAGCTTGTTGAGATAGGCGAAGGTCACCTGCGGGAAATGCAGCCGGAACCAGCGGTCAAGCCGCATGCCGTCCTCATCCGCCGTCACCACATGGCGTTTGACTTCGCTCATTGCAGCAGGGCGCGCATCAGCCACAGGCCGGAGAACACGGCGGCGAGCGACAGGAGCAGAGAGGCCGCCGCATAGGCGCCCGCCGCCACAATCGCCTTGCGCTCGACCAGCATGGCGAAATCCAGCGCGAAGGCCGAGAAGGTTGTGAAGCCGCCAAGGATGCCGGTGGTCAGAAAGGCCCGCGCCTCCGGCGGTAACGACAGCCTCAGCGCCAAGAGCCCGGTCAGCAACCCCATGATGAAGCAGCCGAGCAGATTGACGCTCAGCGTGTGCCATGGAAACTCGGTGCCGAACAAGCGCCCCGACCAGACATTGACGCCATGGCGGGCCGCCGCGCCGATGGCGCCGCCCAGCGCCACCCACAGGACAAGGGCCATCACAGCCACCCTTTGCGCTTGAAATAGAGGAAGGGCAGGATCGCCGAAATCACCATAAGCCCGATGGCGAACGGATAGCCATATTGCCACTGCAGTTCCGGCATCACGGCGAAATTCATGCCATAGATCGAGGCTACCAGCGTGGGCGGCAGGAAAACCACGGCGGCCACCGAGAAGATCTTGATGATGCCGTTCTGCTCGATGGAAATGAGCCCCAGCACGGCATCGAGCAGGAAACTGATCTTGCCCGACAGAAAAGTGGCGTGGTCGGTCAGCGAGACGATGTCGCGCTGCAGGATCTTGATGCGCGCAATGTTTTCCTTGACGTTGCGGCTGTCACGCATCTGGTCGGAGATCGCCTGCATGAAGGCGACGATGCGGCCGATGGAGACGAGGCTCTCGCGCATCTTGGAGACGAAGTCGCCTTCCTCGCCGATGTTCTCGATCAGCTCCTGCAGGTTCACGGTGCGGCGCGGCGCCTGCTTGTGAATGCCGGACAGCGCGCGCTTGGCGCCGAAGGTTTTCTTGGACGTTTCGTCGACGATCTGGCCCGCGCGCTCGAGGTGATCGGCGGCGCGGTCGATCACCGCTTCCAGCAGCGAGATCAGAATGCCCCAGCCGTTCATCGCCGTGGTCTGCGGCTTCATCGCCCGCTTGACATAGGCCGGAAAGGCCTGCGGGTGATGATAGCGGATGGTGATCAGCGTGTTGTCCTTGATGATGAAGGTGACGGGCGAGGATTCCGGCTGGTCATTTTCGCCGCGGCGGATCAGGTTCGCCGTCATGAAGGCCGCGCCATCCTCCTGGTAGAGCCGCGAGGAGGCCTCGATCTCGGCGAGTTCCTCGCGGGTCGGGATGTCGATGCCGAGGGCCGCCTCGACGATCGCTTCCTCTTCCGCCGTGGGCTCGACGAGATCGAGCCACACGCAATCCGGCGGGATGGCGGGAACGGGGCCAGCCGGAAGCTCGGTCAGGCAGTCATTGGCGGCGCCATAGGCGGTGAGCATTCGTTGCGCCTCAATCCCAGTCCAGAACCACCTTGCCGCAGCTTCCCTGGCGCATCAGCGCGAAGCCCTGGGCATAGTCGGCGGCCTTGAGCCGGTGGGTGATCACCTTGCGCACATCGAGGCCCGATTGCAGCATGGCGATCATCTTGTACCAGGTCTCGAACATCTCGCGGCCATAGATGCCCTTGATGGTGAGCGATTTGAAGATCACCCGGTTCCAGTCGACCGTGGTGGGGCCCGATGGAATGCCCAGCATGGCGATCTTGCCACCCATGATCATGTGATCAACCATCTGGTCGAAGGCCTTGGGAGCGCCCGACATCTCAAGCCCGATGTCGAAGCCCTCGGCCATCCTGAGGCGGTGCATGACGTCGCGGAGGTCGTCGCGCGCCACATTGACCGTCACCGCGTCGGTGACCTCGTTGCACAGCGCCAGCCGGTAATCATTGATGTCGGTCACCACCACGTGCCGCGCGCCCACATGCCGGCACACCGCGGCGGCCATGATGCCGATCGGCCCCGCGCCGGTGATCAGCACATCCTCGCCAACCAGGTCGAAGGAGAGCGCGGTGTGGACCGCATTGCCGAGCGGGTCCAGAATGGCGCCGATCTCATCGTCAACCTCCGGCGGCAGATGAATGGCGTTGAAGGCCGGGATGCGCAGGTAATCGGCGAAGGCGCCGGGCACATTGACGCCCACGCCCCGGGTTTCGGGATCGAGGTGAAAATGCCCGGCCCTGGCCATGCGGCTCTTCATGCCGATCAGATGGCCTTCGCCCGACACCCGGTCGCCCGGCTTCACGGTGCGCACATGGCTTCCGACCTCGGCCACCACGCCCGAAAACTCATGGCCAACCACCATCGGCACGGGGATCGTCTTTTTCGCCCAGTCGTCCCATTTCCAGATGTGAAGGTCGGTGCCGCAGATGCCGGTCTTCGCCACCTTGATCAGAATGTCGTCGGGGCCGATCACTGGCGCCGGCTCGTCGCGCATGACCAGGCCCTCGGCCGCCTCCGCCTTCACCAAAGCGCGCATCTCAGATCACTCCCATGTCCTTTCCCGCCGCGGTGAAGGCGGCAATCGCCGCGTCGATATCCTCCGGGCTGTGCGCCGCCGACATCTGGGTGCGGATGCGCGCCTGGCCCTTCGGCACCACGGGGAAGAAGAAGCCCGTCACATAGATGCCCTTGTCATAAAGCCGCGCGGCCATCTCCTGCGCAATCCTCGCCTCGCCCAGCATAACCGGGATGATCGGGTGCTCGCCCGGCAGCAGGTTGAAGCCCGCGGCAGCCATGCCGGCGCGGAAGCGCTTGGCATTGTCAAAAAGGCGGGCGCGGAGATCATCGCCCCGTTCCGCCATGTCGATGGCCTTGAGCCCGGCCGCCACGATGGGCGGCGGCAGGGCGTTGGAGAACAGATAGGGCCTCGCCCGCTGGCGCATCAGGTCCACGATCGGCTGGCTTGCGGCGATATAGCCGCCAGCCGAGCCGCTCAGGGCCTTGCCGAGCGTGCCGGTGAGAATGTCGGCACGCACGCCGGCGCGATGCGGCGTGCCGCGCCCCTGGGGCCCGATGAAGCCGGTGGCGTGGCAGTCATCCACCATCACCAGCGCATCGAACCGGTCAGCCAGCGCGCGAATGCCTGCGAGTTTTGCGAAATAGCCGTCCATCGAGAACACGCCATCGGTGACGATGATGACGCGCCGCGCGCCAGCCGCGCGCGCCGCCTTCAACTGGACTTCGAGGTCATCCATGTCGCCATTGGCATAGCGGAACCGCTTCGCCTTGGAGAGGCGGATGCCGTCGATGATCGAGGCATGGTTGAGGGCGTCAGACACGATCGCATCCTGCTCGCCGAACAGGGGCTCGAACACCGCGCCATTGGCGTCGAAACAGGCCGCGAACAGGATCGCGTCCTCGGTGCCGAGATACTCGGCAAGCCGCCGCTCCAGCGCCAGATGCAGGTCCGAGGTGCCGCAGATGAAACGCACCGAGGCCATGCCGAGGCCATGGCTCTGGAGTGCCTCCTGGGCCGCGGCGATCAGTTCTGGATGGTCAGCAAGGCCAAGGTAATTGTTGGCGCAGAAATTGAGAACCTGGCGTCCGCCCGCCACGGCGATATGGGCCGACTGGTGGCCGAGGATCGGCCGCTCCAGCTTCCACAGGCTCTGGGCGCGGATGGCGTCCAATTCAGAGGAGATACCGGCAAGCGTGCTGCTCATGGCGAAAGACTACTCCGCCCCGGCCCGCGCGGGAAGCGCCCAATTCTTTCAACCCACGGCGGCGCGTGGTACGACAGCGCCATGACACATCCCATCCACATCATCGGCGCCGGGCTGGCCGGCTCCGAAGCCGCCTGGCAGGCGGCGAGCGCCGGCATTCCCGTGGTGCTGCACGAGATGCGCCCGTCCCGGCAAACCGAGGCGCACAAGACCGGCGGCTTCGCCGAGCTCGTCTGTTCCAACTCCTTCCGCTCGGATGATTCGGGCCAGAACGCCGTGGGTCTGTTGCACTGGGAGATGCGCCAGGCGGGCTCGCTGGTCATGGCGGTGGCGGACCGCCACCAGGTGCCGGCCGGCGGCGCGCTGGCGGTGGACCGTGACGCCTTTTCGGCCGAGATCACCGAACGGCTGCGCCGGCACCCGCTGGTCAGCGTCGCGGAAGGCGAAATCGCCGGGCTTCCGCCGGAAGAGTGGCGGAACGTGATCATCGCCACCGGCCCCTTGACCTCGCCCGCCCTTGCCGGGGCAATCCGCGCCCTCACCGGCGAGGACCAGCTCGCCTTCTTCGATGCCATCGCCCCCATCGTCCACCGCGAGACGATCAATATGGAGGTGGCCTGGTTCCAGTCGCGCTACGACAAGCCGGGGCCCGGCGGCACCGGCAAGGACTATATCAACTGTCCGATGAACCGCGGCCAGTATGAGACCTTCGTCCGCATGCTGATCGACGGCGAGAAAACCGATTTCCGGGAATGGGAGAAGAATACCCCTTATTTCGACGGCTGCCTGCCCATCGAGGTGATGGCCGAGCGCGGGCCGGAAACGCTGCGCCACGGGCCGATGAAGCCGCGCGGCCTCACCGACGCCCACAGGCCGGATGAGAAGCCCTATGCGGTCGTGCAGCTCCGGCAGGACAACAAGCTTGGCACGCTGTTCAACATGGTGGGCTTCCAGACCAAGCTGAAATACGCCGATCAGGTGAAGGTGTTCCGCACCATTCCCGGGCTTGAACACGCGGAATTCGCCAGGCTCGGCGGGCTTCACCGCAACACCTTTCTCAACAGCCCGCGCGTGCTGGATGACAAGCTCCGTCTCAAAGCGGCGCCGCGGCTGCGCTTTGCCGGGCAGGTGACGGGTGTTGAGGGCTATGTCGAGAGCGCCGCCATCGGGCTTCTGGCCGGCCGCATGGCCGCCGCCGAGGCGCGCGGTGTGGCCTTCGAGCTTCCGCCACCCGCGACGGCGCATGGCGCGCTCATCAACCACATCACCGGCGGGCATATCGAGACCACCGACGCGCGCGGCTCATCCTTCCAGCCGATGAACGTGAATTTCGGTCTGTTCCCGCCAATCGAAAAGGTAAAGACCAGGGATGGCAAGCGCCTCAAACCCGCCGAGCAGGCGGTGGAGCGCAAGCGCGCCTATTGCCTGCGGGCGATGGCCGATTTCTCCGCCTGGATCGGAAGCGCCCAGGTCAAGGCCGCGGAGTGAGACGCCCTTCCCGCAGCGCTGGCGCGGCGGGAGGCGGACCAGCACATCATACCCTAACCCCACCCCCGCGCCGTCCACCACATCGTGAGTTGCCGCCGCAGGGGCGAAACAGAGAGCGGTTGATCCGGATGCTTGCTCACGCGGTTGAGGAACGTCGCGGTCAGGCTCACCGGCAGGAAGGCCGGAAGCAGCGGTTTCGGCAGCCCCGGCAGCAGCGCCAGGGCTTCGGCCAGCCGGCTCCGGGCATGGGCGATGGCCGCCGCCACATCCATGCCGGGCGGCAGGAACACATCGCGCCGCCGCGGGTTCGCAAGGATCAGGGCGAGGCCATAGGCAACGCCCGCCAGACCTGCCGCCGCGCTGGCCTTGGGCGCCGCCTGACGGTCAAGGATCATCGCCGCCATCTGAATGAGCCGCGACTGGGTTTCGCCGAGATAGGCTTCAAGCGCCGTCAGATCCGGCATCCGGTCATCATAGAGATCGAACTCATGGGCGGTGATGAGATCGGTGAGCGCCTGTTCCGGCACTCCGCCGTTCTGGATTGCGCCTGCCAGCGCCCCCGCCACCGGATGCCCGGCGCCATTTCCTCCGGCATAGAGGCTCACAACCGTATCCCGCCACCATTGCAGGCGGATCAGCCCCAGACCTGGCTCGCTCACCGTTGCCGGAATGCGGCTCACCTCGGCATTGAAAGCATAGAGTGCGAGGAGAGCGGGACGCGTGTCATCGGGCGCGAAGAGCGTGGAGAGGTAACGGTCGCGGTCCAGCGTCCGCACGATGTCCGAAACACCGCTCATGCCGGATGGCTGACGGCGATCAGCGCTGCCGCGACTTGGCGCTTTTCCTCAAGCAGCAGATTGTAGGTCGCCACCGCATGGCCGGTTGCCATCGCCTCGCTGTTGAGGCCCGAGGACCGCAACGCCGCGCGCAGCCTGGCAAGCGGCATCATCGCCAGCCCGGTGCCGATGATCAGGAGTTCGATGGCGTCCGCTTCGGCGAGCGGCAAAGCGAAATCTTCCTGGGTCAGGGCGGCGGGGTCCGGCGTCCAGGCATAGATGCCAGACGGCAGCGCCAGGATCGATCCGCGGTGCGACATGCCGGCAAAGCCGAAGCCCCCCGCGCCATAGCTGTCGATGGCGGCGCGGCCGGGGAACCGCGCGGTCACGGCCTTGCGGCGGCCTGCGCCTTGGCTTCCGCCGCCGCCTTCTGGGCATCGCGCGGGGTGCCGAGCAGCAACAGGATCGGCGTGGCGATGAAGTAAGACGAATAGGTGCCCACGATCACGCCCCAGATCATGGTGAAGGTGAAGCCCGCAATCACCTCGCCGCCCCAGATGTAAAGCGCCAGCAACGCCAGCAGCACCGACACCGAGGTCATCAGGGTTCGCGGCAGCACCGAGTTGATCGAGAAGTCCATGAGATCGGCGAAGGGCATGGATTTGTATTTGCGCAGGAACTCGCGGATGCGGTCATAGATGACCACCGTGTCGTTCAATGAATAGCCGATGATGGTGAGGATCGCCGCGATGATCGACAGGTTGAACTCAAGGCCCAGAAGACAGAACAGGCCGATGGTCAGCGTCACGTCATGCATCAGCGAGGCGATGGCCCCCAGCGCGAACTGCCATTCGAAGCGGAACCAGATATAAACCAGCACCAGGAACAGCGCGATCACCACCGCCAGGATGCCCTGCTGCGCGAGCTCGCCCGAAACCTTCGGGCCGACCACCTCGACGCTGCGGTAGTCCACGCCTGTGCCCAGGGCCTCCTTGATCGTGTTGACGGCCGCCTGCTGCGCCTCGTCGCCGCCTTCCTGGGTGCCGATCCTGATCAGCACGTCATTGGGCGAGCCGAATTCCTGCAGCTCCGCCGCCCCGAGGCCAAGCCCGTTGATGGTGGTGCGCAGATTGTCGAGATTGGCGGGCTCGGCGGTGCGGATGGTGATCACCGTGCCGCCCTTGAAATCAACACCCATGTTGAGACCGACGAGCGCGAACAGCAGGATCGACGCGGCGCACAGAATGCCGGAAACGAGGTAGCCATAGCGGCTGTACCGCATGAACGGGATCTTGGTGTCGTCCGGGATGAGGCGAATGCCTTTCATGGAACTGCTCCCGCCCTAGAGCGGGACCTCCTTCGGCCGCTTCCACTTCACCCACATGGCCACGATGAGCTGGGTAAGGGCAAAAGCCGTGAACATGGTGGTGATGATGCCGATAAACAGCGTGACGGCGAAGCCGCGGATGGGCCCGGAGCCGACGCCAAACAGCGCCAGCGCCGCGACGAGCGTCGTCAGGTTGGCGTCCCAGATGGTGCCGAGCGCCGCCTTGAATCCGGTCTCGATGGCGCTCAGCGCCGAGCGGCCGTTGCGCCACTCCTCGCGGATACGCTCATAGATCAGCACGTTGGAATCAACCGCCATGCCCATCGTCAGCACGATGCCGGCAATGCCGGGCAGCGTGAGGGTGAAGCCGAAGAACGACATCAGCGCGATCAGCGCCAGAAGGTTGGCGAGCAGCGCGATGTTGGCGAAGATGCCAAACAGCCCATAGCCCACCACCATGAAGATCAGCACCAGCACGAGCCCGATGGCCGAGGCGATGAGGCCAGCGCGGATCGAGTCCGAGCCGAGGCTTGGGCCCACGGTGCGCTCCTCCACGATCGTGAGCTTGGTGGGCAGCGCGCCTGAGCGCAGGACCACGGCGAGGTCATTGGTCTCCTGGACGGTGAACCTGCCGGAGATCTGGCCCGAGCCGCCAAGGATCGGCTCATTGATGACCGGCGAGCTCACCACCAGGTCGTCGAGAATGATGGCAAAGGGCTTGCCGACATTGTCACGCGTCAGCTTGGCGAAGCGGTCGGCGCCCTTGGTGTTGAAGCGGAACGAGACCACCGGATTGTTGTTCTGGTCGAAGGCGCCGCGGGCATCGACGAGATCGGCGCCGTCAACCGTCGCCCGCGTCGAGGTCTGCACCCACATGTCCCTGGTGGGCTCGTCCTTGAGGGGAACAGCCGCGCAGTCCTGCGGCGGGTTCTGGCCCTGGCCCGTGGGCTGTGCTTCGCACACCAGCTGAAAGGTGAGCTTGGCGGTGCGGCCGATGACGCTCTTCACCTGGTCAGGATTTTGTATACCGGGCAGCTGCACCACGATGCGGTCTTTGCCCTGCTGCTGGATCACCGGCTCGGAGGTGCCCAGCGCATTGACGCGGTTTTCGACGATCCGGAGGCTCTGCGACACCGCCAGCGCGATCTTGGCGTCCAGCCCCTTGGGCGCGATCGTGAAGGTGAATTGCTGGCCGTCCCGCGCGAGGTCGAACAGATTCACCTGCCCGCCGGCGCCGAACAACCCGCTGTCCAGCGGGTTCAGAAGTTTCTTGAGCTCGGTCTCGGCCTTATCGGCATCCTCGGGCTTGCTTACCCTCACCCGCACGGCGTCACCGCTTCGCGTCAGCCCGCTGTAGCCCACCTTGGCATCGCGCATCGTGCTGCGCACGTCGCTCGCCAGCTGGCGGGTCAGCCTGTCGATGAGATCGGCACGGTCGACCTCAAGCAGCACGTTGGAGCCGCCCTGCAGGTCGAGGCCCAGGGTGACCGGACGCAGGTTCCACGCGCGCAGCGTCTCCTGCCAGGCCGGCGAGACGATATTGGGCAGCGCCAGAATCGCCGCCACCAGAATGGCGGCGAGGATCGCGATGGCTCTCCAGCGCGGGAAATTCAGCATCGCGGCTTACTTGGTCTCGGTCTTGGCGGGCTCGCCCTTGGCGCGGACATCGGCGATGCCGGTGCGCAGCACGCGCACCTTGACGTTCTCGCCCACCTCGACCTGCAGCTCGTTGTCGTCAATCACCTTGATGACCTTGCCGATCAGACCGCCGCTGGTCACGATGGTGTCGCCCTTTCCGACTTTCTTGAGCATCTCCTGATGCTCCTTCATCTTGCGCTGCTGAGGGCGGATCAGCAGGAAATAGAACACCGCCATGATCAGTACGAGCGGCAGGATCATGCCGATGAAATCGCCGGCACCGGGTGCGGCCGCCTGGGCATAGGCCGGAGTAATGAACACGCTGGTCTCCCCTCTCGAATTGTGGGCGGAATATAGCGATGAAACCCTCCATTGCAACCGCTGGATTGGAGCAGCTTTACCCCACACGGCAACTGGGCTAAGAGCCGGGAATGGCACAGGAAATCGAACAGAGCTTGGTTGCCCGCATCGCCGCCGCGCTGGAACGGCTGGCGCCGCGCGCGGCAAAGCCCCCTGATCTTGGCGCAGCCGAGGCCTTCGTCTGGCACGCCAGCCCGCCGGAGCTCGAACCCGTGCCGAAGGTGAACCGGGTGGAGATTTCGCTGCTCAAGGGCATCGACCTCACCCGCGACATCCTCATCGACAATACCGAGCGTTTCGCCAGGGGCCTTCCGGCCAATAATGCGCTGCTCTGGGGGGCGCGGGGCATGGGCAAGTCATCCCTCGTCAAGGCCGCGCATCATGAGATCAACGCCCGCACCGGCGGCCGGCTCAAGCTCGTGGAAATCCACCGCGAGGATATCGAAAGCCTGCCGCTGCTCATGAGCCTGATCCGCTCCCATCAGGGCTTCAATTTCATCGTGTTCTGCGACGATCTGTCCTTCGACGCCGGCGACACCTCCTACAAGTCGCTCAAGGCGGCGCTCGATGGCGGCATCGAGGGCAGGCCCGCCAACATGGTGTTCTACGCCACCTCCAACCGCCGCCACCTATTGCCCCGTGACATGATCGAGAATGAGCGCTCGAGCGCCATCAACCCCTCTGAGGCGGTGCAGGAGAAGGTGTCGCTCTCGGACCGTTTCGGCCTGTGGCTCGGCTTCCACAACTGCTCACAGGATGAGTTCCTCGAGATGGTGGAGGGCTATGCCCGCCATCACGGGCTCACCATCAGCCCCGAGGAGCTGCGCGCCGGGGCCATCGCATGGCAGGCGGCGCGCGGCGCGCGCTCGGGCCGTGTCGCCTGGCAATACATTCAGGACGTGGCCGGCCGCCTGGGCCAGAGGCTCGAAGGTTAGCGGCCGGTCTCCGGCCGCCCGATCGCCTCGGCACGGACGGTTGCCTCAAGAAGGCCATTCTCGTCCACCGCATCCGGCAATCGGCTCTGCGCGATGCTCACGTCGATTTGCGGCTCATGCGCCCCCGCATCGCGGGCCGCGGCCAGTGCTGCCGCGCGGGCCTGCGCCTCGGCATCGGCCAGCGCCGCCTTGCCGGAGGTGAACACGCTGCTGCCCGCCGGCCCCATCACCCGGAACAGCCCGCTGCCATCGCCTTCGACCATCACGGTCACCACCTTGGCCACCACGCCCGTCGCGGCGCCAACCGCGTTGGCGACATCGAAGAAGGGCGGAAACACCATCTCGCAGGCGAGCCGCCGCGCCACCTCGCCATAATAGACCCGCACCGGGCCGCCCACCGCCACCACGGGCACGGCGGGCGACAGCGCCACCCTGGCGAGGCCCACCGCGCCGCGGCCCGCGCACACGGCATCGACCAGCTCATGCGCGCCGAAACTCCTGCCGAAGGCGGTTTCGAGGATGACCTGCGCGGTGAGCCGCACGGTTTCGGACCACACCTCCCGGCAGAAGGCCTCGACGCGGGCCGCATCGCCCGCCTTCATGTCACGGAACCGCACCATCAGCCGGGCGGCCAGTTCAGCGGCCGGGCCCGGCCAGTTGTCCTGCAGCCCCAGCACATGCGCGGCGTCCGATGGCGTGAAGCCGCCGGTCTGCACAAGGCCCTTGCGCTTCAGCGAAGCAATCGCCCGCTGGGCCGCCGCCGAGACCGCCACCTTGCGGACCGGCTTCGGCCGCTCATCGACCAGCGCCAGCACCTCGGCCTCGCGCGGCGTGATCTCGGCGGGCACTGACCCGGACGCGCCGAACGGTTTCAGCACGAAGCGGCCATGCAGCGAACCGCCTTCATTGTCAGCGAGGTCCGCCTCCAGCATGGCGATGATTTCCGGATAACGCGACGCCAGCAGCGAAACCGGCGCCACCCGCTGCGGCCCCACGCTGATCGCGCCGTTGAGCCCGATCGCAATTTCGCTGTCGCCGCCCAGCCCCACGGTGCGCACATCGATCGCCTTCACCATGGTGCGCCAGCCGCCGACCTCCGCCCCCTGCTCCGCCACCCGGGGGCGGCCCGCCGCGAGGACGCCGAGGTCCGTGGTCGTGCCGCCCATGTCGGACATGATGAAATCCTTCAGGCCACACAGCCAGGACGCGCCGACCAGGCTCGCCGCCGGGCCGGACAGCACGGTCTCAATGGGCCGCAGCGCAACCTGGTCGGCGAGCGCCAGCGTGCCGTCGCCCTTCACGATCATCAGCGGACAGTCAATGCCGAGCTCCGCCATGGAGCGCCGCACCGCGGCGATCAGCGTCGAGATGCGCGAGATCAGCCGCGCATTCAGCACGGCGGTGAGCGCCCGGCGCGGAGCGTCAAGCGCCGAGGTGAGTTCGGTCGAAAGCGTTGCCGGCTTTCCCGTAGCAGAGGCGATCATGTCGCGGGCGCGGCGCTCATGCGCGGGGTTCCTCACCGCGAAGGCCGAAGCGATGGCGAAAGCATCGACCGGCATGGCGGCCACCGCCGCCCCAAGCGCTTCGGTATCGAGCGGGCGGACTTCATCGCCATTGTGATCATGGCCGCCGCCGATCATAGCAATCGGCATGCCGGGAAACGCCCTGGCGATGCCGGTGCGCTCGGCCATCGCCTGGTCGAAACCGATCAGGATCACGCCCACCGCGCTGCCATGGCCCTCGACCACCGCATTGGTGGCGAGCGTGGTGGAAACCGACACGAGTCCGATGTGTCCGGGCTCTAACCCCTCGGGAAGCTTCGCCACCGCGGCGCGGATGGCGCCGGTGACGCCGATCGCCAGGTCGCCCTTGGTGGTGATCGATTTGGCCGAGGCCACCACGCGGTGTCCCCTGGCCTCGATCACCGCGGCATCCGTGTAGGTGCCGCCGGTATCGACACCGATGAGGTGGGTCCGTTCCGTCATGTCCGTCAGATCATCAGGCTTGCGATGCGGTGGCTGCCTCGGCAACGGCAATCGCCGTCATGTTGACGACGCCGCGCGAGGTAACCGAGCCTGTCAGGATATGGGCCGGCAGCGCCGCGCCGAGCAGAATGGGGCCCACCGGCAGCGCGTCCCCGAACACCTTGATCATCTGGTAGGCGGCATTGGCGGAGGAAAGATCGGGCATGATCAGCAGATTGGCCTCGCCCTTGAGCGTCGAGGACGGCAGCTTGCGCTGGCGCACCGCCTCGATGAGCGCGGTATCGGCCTGCATCTCGCCGTCGATCTCGATCTCCGGGGCGCGCGCGCGGACCGAGGCCAGCGCATCGCGCATCTTCAGCGTATCGGGCGTGTTGAAATCGCCGAAATCGGAATGCGCCACCAGCGCCACCTTTGGCGTGATGCCGAAGCGCGCCACATGGCGGGCGCACAGCAGCACGGTGTCGGCGATGGCTTCCGCGGAAGGGTCGGCCTGCACATGGGTGTCGGCGAGAAACAGAATGCCGCGCTGGGTGATCATCAGGCTCATCGCCGCCAGCTCGCGCACGCCGGGCGCCAGCCCGACGATATCGCGGATATGCCGCAGCTTGCCGCGGAACCGGCCTTCGAGGCCGCAGATCATGGCGTCCGCCTCGCCGCGCCGCAAGGCAAGCGCGGCGATCACCGTGGTCGAGGTTCTGACCAGGCTGCGCGCCGCATCGGGTGTGACACCGCGGCGGCCGGCGATCTCCACATAGCTGGCCACATAGTCGCGGTAGCGCGGATCGTCCTCGGGGTTGACGATTTCGAAATCGCGTCCCGGCCGGACGCTCAGGCCATAGCGCTTGAGCCGGGTCTCGATCACCGCCGGGCGGCCGATCAGGATCGGCTTCGCAAGCCTCTCCTCCACCGCCACCTCGGCGGCCCGCAGCACCCGCTCGTCCTCGCCATCGGCATAGATCACCCGCCGCGGCGCCTGCTTGGCCGCCGCGAAAATGCGGCGCATGACAAAGCCGGAGCGGAACACGAAGCGCTGCAGCCGCTCCTCATAGGCCTCGAGGCTGGCGATCGGGCGGGTGGCGACGCCGCTGTCCATGGCCGCTCTGGCGACGGCCGGCGCAATCCGCAAGATCAGCCGCGGGTCGAACGGCGCCGGAATCAGCGAGTCCCTGCCGAACACCCGGGTCTCGCCGCCATAGGCGCGGGCCACCACGTCCGACGGCGCCTCGCGGGCAAGCCCGGCAATGGCGTGGACGGCGGCCTGCTTCATCGCCTCGTTGATGGTTGAAGCGCCCACATCGAGCGCGCCGCGGAAGATGTAGGGAAAGCACAGAACATTGTTGACCTGGTTCGGATAGTCCGAGCGCCCGGTGCAGATCATGGCGTCAGGCCGCGCCGCCACCGCCTCCTCCGGCATGATTTCCGGCACCGGATTGGCCAGAGCCATGATCAGCGGGTCCCTGGCCATCCGCTTCAGGAGCTGGGGCTTCAGCACGCCCGCGGCCGACAGGCCGAGGAAGATATCCGCCCCGTCGATCACCTCGTCCAGCGCACGTGCGGGCGTGTTCTGGGCAAAGGCCGCCTTCCAGGAGTCCATCAGCTTTTCACGGCCCTCATAGACGACGCCTTCGAGGTCGGTCACCCAGATGTTGCGGCGGTCCGCACCGAGGCTCACCAGCTGGTTGAGGCAGGCGAGCGCCGCCGCGCCGGCGCCAGAGGCCACGATCTTCACCCCGGCGATATCCTTGCCGGTCAGCGCCAGCGCGTTGATCACCGCCGCCGCGACGATCACTGCCGTGCCGTGCTGGTCGTCATGGAATACCGGAATGTTCATGCGCGCGCGCAAGCGCTGTTCGATGTCGAAGCATTCCGGCGCCTTGATGTCCTCGAGGTTGATGCCCCCGAAGGTTGGCTCCAGCGCCGCCACGGCGTTGACGAAGCCTTCGACGCCGGTTTCGGCAACCTCGATGTCGAAGACATCGATGTCGGCGAATTTCTTGAACAGCACGGCCTTGCCTTCCATCACCGGCTTTGCGGCCAGCGGCCCGATATTGCCAAGCCCCAGCACCGCCGTGCCATTGGTGATCACGCCGACCAGATTGGCGCGGCTGGTATAGCGCGACACCAGCGCCGGATCGGCGTGGATCGCCTCGGACACCGCGGCAACCCCCGGCGAATAGGCGAGCGCCATGTCGCGCTGGTTGGCGAGCGGCTTCGTCGCCCGGATTTCCAGTTTTCCGGGCCTCGGCTCGGAATGATAGACCAGCGCCCCTGACTTGAGATCGCTTGAAATCGGCGGCGGCATTTCGGCTTTTCCCTGTTTCCGGCGCTCTTGTGGCCACGATCCCGGGCGTTTGCAAGCCTTGCGGCTTTTCCCGGCGCGGCTACAATGGCGCCATGCTTACCCCGCTCAAGACGGAAGTCGAAAAGGTCGGCGATCTCAGTCACGAGGCGCGCCGCTTCCGCACCATACTATGGAGCTTCGAGAAGAACATCGAGCTGCTGTTCCACGGCACCGGGCTTGCCGCCGAGGTCGACCACGCGGCACTCGCCGAAGCCTTTTCGCGCTGGCGCCAGGCCTTCGACCAGACCAAGCATCTGGCTGATATCGACCGGCGCGATTTCACCATCTTCGCCGCCGGCATGATGCTGAAGGAGCTGCTCGCCGCACGCCCGATCACCGCCATCGTGCCGGACGCGCTGGGCCTTCCGGAACTGCCCGCCGTGCTCGACCATCGCCTGCGGCGCTGGCCCGAAGGCTATGCCTACACCAGCTTCTGCCTGTCGGTGGCCGCCGCCGTGCTGAACGAGATGGGCGACCAGGAACCCGCCGCCGCCGGCATCGCCGATGACCCGCGGTTCTGGGACTCGTTCCGCGAAAACGTTTCCGAAAATCCGGCCAACGCCATCGCTTTCTTTGACATGGTGGTGGGGCTCGCTCCCAACTGGTCGGCGCCCGATGTGCCGTGGATGCGCCGCACCTTCCTCGAAAGCAAGCAACGCCTTGAAGGTGCTGCTCCAAAACCGGTCGGCGGCAAGGCCTGAGGCTTGCCAAGCCAGTGCCCTTGAGTGAAGAATGCAAAGCCAGGGAGGAGTCCGGAAGCAATGGCGGCGGCCCGCATCCTGATCGTCGATGATCACCCGCTGTTCCGCGAGGCGCTGAAGCAGGCGGTGTCCGCGGGGCTGGCCGGCGCCGAGGTGGCGCTGGCGGGGTCGCTCGCGCAGGCCATCGCCCATCTCGACGAGGATGGCGACTGCGATCTGGTGCTGCTCGATCTGCGCATGCCGGGCGTGCAGGGGCTGTCCGGCCTGATCTATCTCCGCGCCCAATATCCCAATGTGCCGGTGGCCATCGTGACCGCCGCCGATGAGCCCGGGCTGGCGGGCAAGGCGCTCAACCTCGGCGCTTCCGGCTTCATTCCCAAGACATCCGGCATCGACACCATCCTGGCGGCGGTGAAATCCGTGCTGGCGGGCGACATTTGGGCGCCCGGCGGTGGCCAGCCCGCCGCCGCCGACAAGGAGGGCGAGGACATCGCCCGGCGGGTGGCGACGCTCACCGCCCAGCAGATCCGGGTGCTGATGATGCTCAAGGAAGGCCTGCTCAACAAGCAGATCGCCTATGAGCTCGATGTCTCGGAGGCCACCGTCAAGGCGCATGTCTCGGCGATCCTGCAGAAACTCCACTTCGCCAGCCGCACCCAGGCGGTGATCGCCGCCTCCCGCATCGACGGCGTGGCCTACAGCGAGCGCTCCTCATAGGCGATGAACCATTCGACCATTTCGGTCCACATGGTCTCGACCAGCGCCGGATCGACATTGTGTCCGCGCGCCAGCACCCGCACATGGTCGATCACCTGGCGGATGCGGGCATCGTCGCGGGCCGGCAGCCCGTCGCGTTTCTTCACCACGATGGCTTTCTCGACCCAGCGCTGACGCTCGGCCAGCATCTTGATCAGGCTTTCGTCGATGCGGTCGATCTCCTTGCGGATTTCGGCCATGGTGAGGTGGCGGGGATCTCTGCTCATAAGGTGGCTCATGCGCCCGGCGGCCCAGGGCGTCAATCGCGCGAATTGTCCTCCTCCGGAGCGGCAACGGCGAAGGCCCGCGCCCGGGCCGCGGGACCCAGCCGCCACGGCCGCGCGCCCTGCGCCCCGCGCGCCGTGGCGATGGCCGGGCCATCGGCGGCAAGCGTCACGGCATGGGCGCCGTCCCGCCACAGGTCGAAGCGGTCGATGCGCAAGGGAACCTCCCGGCAGGCGCCGCGCAGGGGGAAATCGGCGATCAGGATATCGGTTTCCCGGCAGTCCAGCAGCTGGCCCTCGCGGCCGCTGACATAGGCCACCCGCCGGCCCTTGAGGCTGGCCCGGCAGATTCCGTCAGCACAGGTCCAGCCGGGGCGCCTGGCGGCCGCCGCGAAACCGGCTTCCTCGCCATTGCTCCGCAGCCATGTCTCGACCGCGAAACGGCCGCGCCTGCCATGCGCCGGAACCAGCTGGCCCGCCGCGTCGCGCAGCGCCACATTGCGGCCGCCGGACTCGATCAGCAAATCGGGGCCCTGCTGCGGCAACAGGCTGGCGAAACCGGCCAGCGCCATCAGCCCCAGCCCCGCCAGCCGCACCGGCCCCGCCAGCAGGCACAGCAGCATGAGGCCCGCGGCAGCCGCCACCGCCGCCAGTGCTGGCGGCCTCGCGACCACCTCATCGGCGCCGGGCAGCGCCGCGATGGCATCGGAGATGATGATCACCAGTTCCAGCCCCTTGCCCATCACCCGCAGCGGCAGCCATTCCAGCCCCAGCGGCATCAGCAGCGCCGAGGCCAGCGCCGCCGGCATCACCACCACGCCCACCACCGGAATGGCGAGGCCGTTGGCGATCACCCCATATGGCGAGACGCGCCCGAAATGATAGGCGGCCGGCAGCGAGGAGGCGAAACCCGCAACCAGCGAGGTGAGCAGGCTCAAGGCGATGGCCGCCAGCGCCCAGGTGATGATCCGCCGGGGCCATGACACCGCCACCTCCCCGGCGGGGTGCGCCGCCCGGTACTTCGCCCAGGCCTCATAAAAGGCCACGAGACCGAGCACCGCGAGGAACGACATCTGGAAACCCGCCTCCGTCACGGCGCCCGGATCGATCAGCAGGATCAGCAGTGCGGCGAGCGCCAGGTTGCGCATCGACAGCGCCGGCCTGTCGACCATGATGGCGAAGAACACGATGGCCACCATCACGAAGGACCGCGTCGTGGCCACCCCGGAATCGGCCAGCAGCATATAGAACAGCGCCATCAGCAGCGCCGCACCCGCCGCCCATTTGCGGATCGGCCAGCGCAGCGCCAGCCCCGGCGCCATGGCCAGCGCGGCCCTGACCGCCCAGAACACGCCGCCTGCCACCAGCCACATGTGCAGCCCGGAAATCGACAGGATGTGATAGAGGCCGGAGACCATCAGGCTGCGGTTGATTTCCGGCGGAATGCTGCTGCGCTCACCGGTGATCAGCGCTTCCGCGAAGGAGGCATAGGGCTCCTCCAGCGCCGCGCGGATGCGCGCGCCCATCGCCGCCCTGATGCCGGCCAGCCAGCCGTCGAACCGCCAGAGAAGCGGGATATCGTCATTCAGCACGGCAACCGGCGAGGTCACCCGCCCGGTGCCGCCAATCCGCTCGAACCAGAGGCTGCGGCCATAATCGAAGCCGCCCGGTTCCACCGGCGATGGCAGCGGCATGAGCCGCGCCCGGAACGAGACCTCACTGCCCGCCGGCGGCGGCCCGCCCTGTTGTTCCGCAACAGAGAGGCGCAGCCGCACGGGACTCCGCGCCGCGCCGATACCCTCGATCCGAGCTGGCTCAACAATCATCACCAGGCGATGGCGTGAGCTATGGGCGGTGGAAACCACCCGCCCGGTCACGGTCACTTCGGGCGAACTCGCGGCCAGCAGCGGCGTGGCCACCGACACCGCCTGGAGCTTGGCAAGGCCAAAGCCCAGCGCCAGCATGCCGAAGAGCAAGAGAAGAGGAACCGCGCCACCCCGCCAGAGCGCCAAAATACCCAGCAGCACGGCCAATCCGGCAATCGCCGGCGGCGGCTCGAACGGCAGCCAGAAATAGATGGCAATGCCGGCCGCCAGCGCCGGCGCGTACCACAAAAAGCCGCGCCCCTGCTGGGCCGCCGCCAGCCGTGCCAGCGCGGCGGCCAGCCCGCCGGTGAAGACCTGCCCCACCGGGGTGGCGCCGTCCATCGCGGCAACCGGCATGGCACTCCCCTTACAGGCTGCGCGCGCCTGTGCTAAGCGGCAGCCTCCGGCAGGCAATCACCTTCCCTTACGTCAGTCAATATGGAGATCGGCGCCATGTCATCGCCCGTCGTCACCCGCTTTGCTCCCTCGCCCACCGGCTATCTCCACATCGGCGGGGCGCGCACGGCGCTGTTCAACTGGGCCTATGCGAGGCACAACCAGGGCCGCATGCTGCTGCGCATCGAGGACACCGACCGCGAACGCTCGACCGCCGGGGCCATCGACGCGATCATCGCGGGCCTCACCTGGCTCGGGTTGCACTGGGAGGGCGAACCGGTGTCGCAATATGGCCGGGTGCTGCGCCACCGCCAGGTGGCGGAGGAACTGCTCGCCCAGGGCAAGGCCTATCGCTGCTACTGCACGCCGGAAGACCTTGAGGCGATGCGCGCCAGGGCCGAGGCCGAGAAGCGCCCCATCCGCTATGACGGCACCTGGCGTGACCGCGATCCCGCCGCGGCCCCGGCGGGCGTCAGGCCCGCCATCCGTTTCCGCGCCCCACAGGAGGGCGAAACGGTGATCGATGACGCGGTGCAGGGCCGCGTGACCATTCCCAACAAGGATCTCGACGATCTCATCATCCTGCGGTCCGACGGCAACCCGACCTACAATCTCTCGGTGGTGGTGGATGACCATGACATGGGCGTCACCCACATCATCCGCGGCGTCGATCACCTGACCAACGCCGCCCGCCAGATTCAGATCTACCGCGCCATGGGCTGGCGGGTGCCGCACATGTCCCATATCCCGCTCATCCACGGGCCGGACGGCGCCAAGCTTTCCAAGCGCCACGGCGCCCTGGGGGTCGAGGCCTACCGCGCCCTGGGCTATCTGCCCGAGGCCATGCGCAACTATCTCGCCAGGCTTGGCTGGAGTCATGGCGATGATGAGATTTTCTCAACAGATCAATTGGTTGAATGGTTCAACCTCGAGTCGATTGGGAAGTCGGCGGCGCGCTTCGATTTCGCCAAGCTCGAGAACCTCAACGGCCACTACATCCGCCATACGCCGGATCATCGCCTGCTGGCCCAGTTCATCGATTTCCTGCCGCATGCCGAGGGGGGCCCGGCGCTCAAAGCGAAAATCGACGAGGCCATGATGGCCAAGCTGCTGCGCGCCATGCCCGGTCTCAAGGAACGCGCCAAGACCCTGGTCGACCTGATGAAAGGCGCGCAATTCCTGTTCGCCGCGCGGCCCCTGACCATGGATGACAAGGCCCGCCAGATCATGGCCGACGGCGGCAAGGAAATCTTGGCGGACGTGCTGCCGGTGCTCGCGAGCGTCCCGGACTGGCAGGCGCCGGCGATCGAGGCCGCCGTCAAGGCGCATGCCGAAGCCAGGGGTCTGAAGCTCGGCAAGGTGGCCCAACCCCTGCGCGCGGCACTGACCGGCACCAGTACCTCACCCGGCATCTTCGACGTACTCGAGGTTCTGGGTGCTTCGGAGTCGCTGGCTCGCCTCCGCGACCAGGCCGGCTGAGCCCATCGCAACGAAACCGTAGCATCTCGCGGCTAGGGTGCCATGCAAGACCAAAGGATCAGGTCAGTGTTGTTGACCTTCTTTTGGTGCGGTGCGATAGTCGCGTGAGTAGCGTTTAGGGAATGGGAGACTTCCATGGCTGACGATCCGAAACATGCGGTGCTGACAGTCAGCGGCAAGTCGATCGACATGCCGGTGAAGAGCGGCACGCTGGGGCCCGATGTGGTCGACATCACCAAGCTCTATGCCCAGACCGGGGCCTTCACCTTCGATCCGGGCTTCACCTCGACCGCCTCCTGCGAATCCAAGATCACCTTCATCGACGGCGACGAGGGCATCCTCCTCTACCGCGGCTACCCGATCGAGCAGCTGGCCGAGCACGGCGACTTTCTGGAAACCTGCTACCTGCTCTATTACGGCGAACTGCCCACCCTCGCGCAGCGCAAAGAATTCCAGAAAAACATCACCTACCACACCATGGTGCATGAGCAGATGACCCGGTTCTTCCAGGGCTTCCGCCGCGATGCGCACCCGATGGCGGTGATGGTGGCGGTGGTTGGCGCCATGTCCGCCTTCTACCACGACTCGACCGATATCAACGACCCGCGCCAGCGCGAGATCGCCTGCCACCGGATGATCGCCAAGCTGCCGACCATCGCCGCCATGGCCTACAAGTACCATGTGGGACAGCCCTTCATCTATCCGCAGAACAGCCTGGGCTATGCCGCCAATTTCCTGCGCATGTGCTTTGCCGTTCCCTGCGAGGAGTATGTCGTGAACCCGGTCCTGGCCCGCGCCATGGACCGCATCTTCATCCTCCACGCCGACCATGAGCAGAACGCCTCGACCTCCACCGTGCGGCTTGCCGGTTCTTCGGGCGCCAATCCTTTCGCCTGTATCGCGGCGGGCATCGCCTGCCTGTGGGGCCCCGCCCATGGCGGCGCCAATGAGGCGGCTCTTGAAATGCTGCAGCAGATCGGCGACCCCGCCAATGTGCCGGGCTTCATCGCCAAGGTGAAGGACAAGACCTCGCACATCCGGCTGATGGGCTTTGGACACCGCGTCTACAAGAACTACGATCCGCGCGCCAAGATCATGCAGAAGACCGCGCATGAGGTGCTGGGCGAGCTCGGCCTGTCCAACGACCCCCTGCTTGAGGTCGCCCGCCAGCTTGAGAAGGCGGCGCTGTCGGATCAGTATTTCATCGAGCGCAAGCTTTATCCCAACGTCGACTTCTATTCCGGCATCATCCTGCGCGCGCTGGGCTTCCCGACCTCGATGTTCACGGTGCTGTTCGCGCTGGCCCGCACGGTCGGCTGGATTTCGCAGTGGAAGGAAATGATCGAGGATCCGGGCCAGAAGATCGGCCGCCCGCGCCAGCTTTACACCGGCGAGCCGCAGCGAAACTACGTTCCGGTGGACGAGCGCTAGAGCGTTTTGAGTTTAGCCTGAACCATCATCTTAAGCTCGGCGTCACCCCGGCGAAGGCCGGGGTCCAGCTTTGACACCAGGAAGCTGGATGCCGGCCTGCGCCGGCATGACGGCGGAAAAATACAGGCCGGTTCAGTAAAAGCGGAAAGCAGCCCCGGCCTTCGTCCTCTCCCACGAAGCGGGAGAGGAAGGGGCCCCAACGAAGTTGGGGGAGGTGAGGCAGAAAAGCCCATCTTGCTGTGAACTTGGCCGTATGCGCTCAAGCTACCAGACGAAACTGTCCATTACGTAATCCGGCTGCCGCTTAGAGCATTTTTCTTTTAGACGTCACCATATCCTGCGGCTCTGAAGTAGTTTGAGCATTCTTGTGGTTGGAAGTCCTGAAGTATGATCCCGATTCTTTGGCAGGTCGCTTCGATGGTTCTTTCCTTGGCTTTTCTCAGCA
>NZ_JBJTER010000086.1:0-37673 GCF_046093005.1 Aestuariivirga sp. | reverse complement strand
CGTCGCGCATCACATAGCCCATAGTGCCGGCATAGAAGTAAGGCCAGACGGCCGTCGGGCCATGTTCGGCCTCGGCCTTCAGCATGGCCTCTGCCGTTTCGGCCAGCGCATCGTCCCACGAGATGGGCATGAATTCACCGGAGCCCATGGGGCCCTTGCGCTTCAGCGGGTGGAGCAAACGGTCCGGATGGTGAATGCGCTCGGCATAGCGCGCCACCTTCTCGCAGATCACGCCGAGCGTATAGGAATTGTCCCTGGCGCCCCGCACCCTGCCGATGGTGCGCTCGTCCAGCACCTCCACCTCCAGGGCGCAGGTTGAGGGGCAGTCATGCGGGCAGACCGAGAAGCCGGTCTTGACGTTGGGCAGGATGTTCATGGAAACTATCTATAGCGCAGGCTAAAAGCTTCGTCATGCGCAGCGTGACATCCGCCTCCAACCCGACAATCAAGCTGATCCGTTCGCTTGCCGAGAAGAAGCACAGGCAGGAACACCAGCTTTTCGTGGCCGAAGGGCCAGATGTGCTGGCCCGGGCAAGGGCCGAGGGCTGGGAACCGGTTTATCTCCTGTCCCCGGCGGAGGTTCCGCCCTGGGGCGCCGCGCTGCGCCTGCGGGCGGATGAGCGGGTGATGGGCCAGGTCAGTTCCCAGAACAACCCGCCTTCGCTGATCGGCGTGTTCCGCCAGCGCTTTGCCCAAAGCGTCAGGCCCGAAGGCCTGTGGCTGGCCCTGGAAGAGATGCGCGACCCCGGCAACCTCGGAACCATCATCCGCACCGCCGACGCGGCGGGAGCGGCGGGCATCATCCTGGCAGGCAACTGCTGCGACCCCTACGCGCCGGACTGCGTGCGCGCCACCATGGGCTCGATCTTCGCCATGCCGATCGTCAAGATGGAAAAAACGCCGTTCCTCGACCTGCTGCGCGGCTGGCCGGGCGAAACCGTCGGCACGCACCTGAAAGCCACGGAAAGCTACCGCCGCGCCTACGCTTTCCCCACCCTGATCGTCATGGGCAGCGAAGGCGCGGGCCTGTCCATTGCCGCCGCCCAGGCCTGCGCCACCCTTGTGCGCATCCCGATGAAGGGCGGGGCGGAATCGCTCAATGTGGCCATCGCCGCGGGCCTGATGCTGTTCGAGGCGCAAAGGCTGTGATGAGCCTGCCTCACCACCCCATGGCCAATTTCGGCTTGCACGGCGGCTTTCACGGGTGAATGGGATTGACCACAGCTTGAGCGGCGGCTGGCTTCGGCCCTATGCTGAATAAGAAGACGGAGACACAGATGAAGTCCAATGCGCGGGTGGTAATTGTCGGTGGCGGTGTGATGGGGGTAGGCCTCCTCTACCATCTGGCGCTCGAGGGCTGGACGGATATCGTGCTGATCGAGAAGGGTGAGCTCACCTCCGGCTCCACCTGGCACGCGGCCGGCCAGTGCCCGCATTTCAACGGCTCGCTCAACATGACGAAGGTGCATGTCTATGGCACCGAGCTTTACCCCAGGCTCGAAAAGCTCACTGGCCAGGCGGTGTCCTGGCATGGCTGCGGCGGCCTCCGGCTGGCCACCACCGATGAAGAGGTGAACTGGCTCAAATATGTCTACGGCATCTCGCGGCTTGCCAGTTATGAATGCGAAATCATCGGCCCCGCGGAAATCAAACAATATCACCCCTTCCTGGAGACATTCGGCATCAAGGCCGCCTTCCGAACGGTCCATGACGGTCATGTGGCGCCCGCTGACATCACCAATGCCATGGCCGCCGGCGCCCGCCAGCTGGGCGCCGAGATCTACCGCCGCAACCGGGTGATGGACATCAAGCTTCTGCCCAGCGGCGAGTGGCGGGTGTTCACCGAGCAGGGCAACATCGATTGCCAGCATGTGGTGAATTCAGCGGGTTCCTATTGCGACGTGGTGGGCGCCTGGACCGGCCACAATGTGCCGATCGCCAACATGCTGCACCACTATGTCATCACCGAGCCGCTGAAGGAGCTGATCGACCTTGAGATGGAGCTTCCGGTGGTGCGCGACCCCTACTCCCACGCCTATCTGCGGGAGGAAACCAATGGTGTGCTGGTCGGGCCATATGAGACAGCCACCGCGCATGTCTGCTGGGACGGCCAGCCGCCACGCTGGGATTATGAGAGTGAGCTTGAGGCTCCTGAACTCGATCGCATCATGCCCTGGCTCGAACGCGCAACTGAACGCCTGCCGCTTTTCGGCCAGACGGGAATCAAGTCGATCATCTCGGGCGCCATCACCCACACCCCGGACGGCGTCTATCTCTCCGGCCCCGCGCCGGGACCCAGGAACTATTGGATGCATTGCGGCGCCTCGATCGGCATCTGCCAGGGTGGCGGCGCGGGCAAGTACCTCGCGCAGTGGATGGTGCATGGCCAGGCTGAGATCAACATGCGCGAGTTCGATCCGCGCCGCTTCGGCAACTGGGCGACCAAGGACTATACGGCGGAGGTCTCGGTCGCCGATTATCATCACATGTATTACTGCTACAAACCGGCCGAGCAGCATGAGGTGGGCCGCGGCCTCCGCAAGTCATCGCTATTCGACAAACTAGAAGCAGAAGGCGCGCAATTCGCGCAGATCTTCGGCTGGGAGCGTCCGCGCTGGTATGACAAGTCGGGCGGCGGCGAGAAATTCTCCTTCCGCCGCTCCAACTGGTGGAACGCGGTCAAGGCGGAAGCGCTCGCGGTGCGCGAGCGGGTGGGGTTGATGGACCTGTCCACCTTCGCCAAGTTCGAGGTGACCGGCAAGCATGCCTTTGCCTTTCTCGAACGCATTTGCGCCAACAAGATCCCGGCGAAGGACGGCGGCATCATCCTGGGCCATCTGTTGAACGCCAATGGCCTTATCGAATCTGAGATTACCGTCACCAGGCTGGGCCCGGAGCATTTCTACGTGCTTTCCGCGGCCGCCGCTCAGCTCCATGATCTTGATCAGTTGAACTGGCGAAAACTTAACGGCGAGCAGGTGACGATCACCGATGTCACGGATGACTACGGCGTCCTCGTGCTGGCCGGGCCACGCGCCCGCGACGTGCTCGCGCCCTGCACAGCGACGGATCTCTCGAATGCGTCTTTCCGCTGGCTTACCGGCAAGACTGGGCGCGTTGCCGGCGTCGATGGCGTGCGCTTGCTGCGCGTCAATTATGTCGGTGAACTCGGCTGGGAACTGCATGTGCCCATGGCGGAAATGCCGAACGTGTTCGATGCGCTGATGGCCAACGGCAAGCCGCATGGCATTGCGCTGTTCGGCACCTATGCCATGAATTCATTGCGCATGGAGAAGGCCTATCGCGGCTGGGGTTCGGAGCTCACCACCGAGATCGACATGATCGAGGCCTCGATGGAGCGCTTCCTGCGGCTCGACAAGCCGGACTTCACCGGCAAGGCGGCAACCCTGCGCCATCAGCAGCGCGGACCCCGCATGAAGCTGGTCTATCTCGAAGTGGACAATACCGATTCCGACTGCATGGGCAACGAGCCGGTCTATGCGGGCGGCAGGCTGGTGGGCATCACCACCTCCGGCGGCTTCGGGCACAAGGTAAGCAAGTCGCTGGCCTTTGCCTATGTGCCGCCGGAGATGACAGCGCCCGGCACCGCCTTCGAGGTTCTGGTGTTCGCCGAGCGGCGCAAGGCGCGCATCATCGCCGAGCCGGCATGGGACCCGGAGAACGCAAGGCTGAAGGCCTAACGGGCGGCCCCCCGGCTGATTGAAACGCGCCGCCCGGACAGATTGCGCGCCGGCTCAGCCGCCGATCAGCGGCAGGACATGCGGCCGCGTCTCCGCCCAGCTTGCCGCCCGAAGCGACACGAAATCGAGCGGCGCGATGTGGCGGGCGAAACGCTCGTCATGGAGAAAGTGCACGAGGTGGATGTCGGGCGCATGTTCATAGGCGGACGCGATGAAGCCTGGGCTGTCGTCGATGAACACGCAATCTGGCTTGCCGGCGCGCGCCACAATCTCGCGGATGGCGGGGCCTTTGGGCCCCGAATTGGTGACCACCGGAAAGTCCAGCCCATGGCCCGCGAGATTGGCGCGGCGGCAGTCTCCGGCGCTGTGGGGCAGGTTGGTGAGCAGCACCACATCCGCCGTCCTGGCAAAGGTCAGCAGGGAGTCGACCGCGCCGTCGATGGGCTGCATGTGGCGGGTGCGCTCGTCGAAGAAGCGGTTGACGAGATCGGCGACCCTATGGTCCGGCGCCGCCTCGTTGGTGCGGCGGCATTTGATGTTGCCGCTGAGCGCGAAGCTGGCGGCGTCAAGCCACAGGTCCTCGGCGGCGATGTAATGTTCGAAATCGCGGGTGAAATGCACGATCACCTCGTCGACGTCGCAGATGACGAGCGGGCGGCGGGTAAAGGTGAGGCCCTCAAGCTGGCCCAGCGTTTGTTCAGAGATCAACGGCGGCTCCCGGCAGCAGGCGGCGCAGCCTGACGATTTGTTCTGGCCTGATGTCCTCGGTTTCCGCGAACATAAGGAGCAGGGTTTCGTCGGCCAGCAGGTGATCGAGCAGCCCGCCGAGAAAGGAAGGATCGGCGAGCGAAGCGCGCAAGGATTGGACATCGATCCCCGAGAGATCAAGGAAATGCACCAGGCGGCCGGGATCGGCGGCGAGGAAGGCCGCCGCCCTTAGGGCGAGCACCTCGGCCTCCTGGCGCCGGGGCTCGGCATTGAGACTGATTCTGGCGGACATGGTGAACCGAAATTAACCACCCCGGCGCCGGTTGAACAGCCCGGCGGTTTGGTTAAGCTGTTGGTTACCCGCTTCGGTCCAAATGCGGGGCTGGCCAGAAGCGCTGGCAGGGGGGACGGCCCGCGCCGTCCGGCCGGCGCCGCCAGGAGCCAAATGCGTGCCAATGCCTCAACATCGGCGGGACCGGTCATAAGCTTTAAGATGGTGGGCGCCATGCCGAAGAAAGTTCTGGTCGTCGAGGACAATGAGTTGAACATGAAGCTGTTCAACGACTTGCTGGAGGCGAGCGGCTATCGGGTGATCCAGACGCGCGACGGCCTATCGGCGCTGGAGCTTGCCCGCCGCCATCAGCCGGATCTGATCCTCATGGATATCCAGCTGCCCGAGGTTTCCGGCATCGAAGTCACCAAGTGGCTGAAGGAGGACGACGAATTGCGGCATATACCGGTGATCGCGGTGACCGCCTTCGCCATGAAGGGCGACGAGCAGAAAATCCGCGAAGGCGGCTGCGAGGCCTATATTTCCAAACCGATCTCGGTCGTCAGCTTCCTGCAGACCATCGAGAGCTACCTGAAGAAACCGGAATGACGGCGCGCGTTCTCATCGTCGACGATATCCTGGCCAATGTGCGGCTCCTCGAGGCCAAGCTGGCGGCGGAATACTTTGAGGTCCTCACCGCCATGAACGGCGCCGACGCGCTGGAGGCCGTGAACCGCGCCAAGCCGGACATCGTTCTGCTGGATGTCATGATGCCCGGAATCGATGGCGTCGAGGTGTGCCGCCGCATCAAGGCCAACCCGGCCACCCAGCACATTCCGGTGGTCATGATCACCGCTCTCGACCAGCCGGAAGACAGGGTGCGCGGCCTCGAGGCCGGGGCCGACGATTTTCTCACCAAGCCCGTCAACGACCTGGCGCTGTTCTGCCGGGTGAAAGGGCTGGTCCGCCTCAAGATGCTGACCGACGAGTTGCGCAGCCGCACCGGCGGCGATCCGCTGGGGCTGGCGAACGGCGCCGCGCCGGGGCCTGGCGGCCACGGCGGCCGCATCCTGCTCATCGACAACCGCACCACCGGCGCTGACCGCATCCGCGGCATCCTGGCCGGCAAGCACGAGGTGACGCTGGCCACCAGCCAGCAGGAAGCGGCGGAGGCCTACGCCCAGGGTGACCGGGGCTTCGAGCTGATCATCGTCAATCTCGACATCGAGGGTTCGGACGGCATGCGCATCTGCTCGCAGCTCAAAACGATGGAGCAGACCAGGCAGACGCCGATCCTGATCATTGTCGGACCGGACGATCACCAGCGGCTGCTGCGCACCCTGGACATGGGCGTCAACGATTACCTCATCAGGCCGGTGGACCGTCAGGAACTGCATGCCCGGGTGGTGACGCAGATCCGCCGCCACCGCTACACCGAGCAGCTGCGCCTCAGCGTCCGCGCCTCGCTGGAACTTGCGGTGACCGACGCGCTCACCGGGCTCTACAACCGCCGCTATCTCGAAAGCCAGCTCGCCAGCCTGATCGACCAGGCGGTGAACCGCGGCAAACTCGTCTCGGTGCTGACGCTGGACGTGGATTACTTCAAATCGGTCAACGACACCTATGGCCATGATGCCGGCGACCGGGTTCTGCAGGACGTGGCCGGGCGCATCCGCGCCGCGGTGCGGAGCGTGGATCTTGCCTGCCGGGTGGGCGGCGAGGAATTCGTGGTGGTGCTGCCAGACACCGATCTCAAAACCGCCGGGCGGGTTGGCGAGCGCATCCGCAAAGCGGTGGCTTCCAAGCCCTTCAATCCCGGACCGGGCTGCTTCCTGACCATCACCGCCTCGCTGGGCGTTTCGGCCATCGCCGCCGCCCAGGACACGGCTGACGATCTTCTGAAACGGGCCGACCAGGCGCTGTATCGCGCCAAGCGCGAAGGCCGCAACCGGGTGATCTCGGCGGCGGCGTGACAATAGCGCGGCATTTGCTTCGCGCCGCAAACATTGTAGACCGCAAGCCAGCATGAACACTACCGGCACGACAGGGCGGGCGGAGCGCGAGTCTCGCCGCTGGGGTCCGCGCGGCACCGCCGGGGCGACCTTCGCGGGGTTGCTCGCGTTCGAGAACGTGTCCAAGCAGTTCGGCAAAACCGAAGTGGTCCGCGACGTGAGTTTCAGCCTCGCACCGGGCGAAATCGCCTGTCTGCTGGGTCCATCGGGTTGCGGCAAAACAACGCTGTTGCGGATTGCCGCCGGCATCGAGAAACCGGATCGGGGCCGGGTGCTGTTCGACGGCCAGGAAATGGCCGGCCCCAACCGTTTTGTGCCGCCCGAGAAGCGAAATATCGGCCTGATGTTCCAGGATTTTGCTCTGTTCCCGCATCTGTCGATCCTGGAAAACGTGGCGTTCGGCTTGAAGAACCTGCCGCGCGCCGAGGCGCGCACCATCGCTGGCCATGCGCTGGAGCGGGTCGGGCTGGCGCATCACGCCGCCGACTATCCGCACCACCTTTCAGGCGGCGAACAGCAGCGCGTGGCGCTGGCCAGGGCGCTGGTGCCGCGGCCGCAGGTGATGCTGATGGACGAGCCATTTTCGGGGCTGGACCAGCGCCTCAGAGAGTCGGTGCGGGCCGAGACCCTCACCCTGCTCAGGGAAACCCGCGCCTCCTGCCTGCTGGTGACCCATGATCCGGTCGAGGCCATGGGCCTTGCTGACCGGATTTTCCTGATGCGGCAAGGCCGCCTGGTGCAGTCAGGCACGCCGGAACAGATCTACCGTCAGCCGGCCGACGCGGCGGTTGCGCGGTTCTTCTCCGACGCCAACGAACTCGCCGGGCCCGTCACTGGCGGCAGGGTCGAAACGCCACTCGGCGGATTTCCGGTGCCGGCCGGTTTCCACGGGCGGGAGGCCCTCGTCCTGATCCGCCCGCAGGGTCTGAAACCCGGCGGCGCCGGAACCGATGGCCTGGTCGTCGAAGCCCGGTTTCAGGGCGATGACGTCAAATGCAGCGTGCTGTTCAAGGGCGTCGATGAACGCCTCACCGCGCTCGTCCATGCCCGCGAAGCGCCCCAGCGCGGGCAGACCGCCCGCTTCGAAATCGACCCGGAGCATGTTTTTGTCTTTGAAAAGCCGGTTTCGCCGCCTATCTCCTGAGTTTGTCGGCTCCGGTTGCGGCACGCCGGGGTTCTGTGCTTTAGTGCCGCGATAAACATGGTGGGGAGAGGAAGCTCTCTCCGGTCAAAGGGAGTTTGTCTCATGGGTGCGATGTCATTCTGGCACTGGGCCTTGGTCATTCTGGTCGTCGTGCTGCTGTTCGGGCGCGGCAAGATATCCGATCTGATGGGCGATGTGGCCAAGGGCATCAAGAGCTTCAAGAAGGGCATGGCGGACGATGACAGCGCCGCCGCCACCACGGAACCGAAGCCCATCGAGCAGCAGCCCGCCGTGAAGGCCGAAGCCGAAAAGGCCAAAAGCTAAACGCTGAAAGCGCGCCGGCGCCGTACCGCCGGAGAAGCAGATGTTCGACTTCGGATTCGGCTATACCGAAATGTTCGTCGTTGTCCTGGTGGCGATTATCATCATCGGGCCGAAGGACTTGCCGCGTGTGCTGCGCGCCTTCGGCAAGACGGTGGGCAAGATGCGCGGCATGGCGCGCGAGTTCCAGGGTCACCTCGACACCGCCATGAAGGAGACCGGCTTCGAGGACGTCAAGAAGGAGCTCGACAATATCCGGACCGCCGGCAACATCATCGAGCCCGCCAGGAAGCCAGACGCCCCCGCCGAGCGCAAGACACAGGAAGACGACTTCAAGACACTGTTCGGGGTCGTGCCCCCGGCTGACGCGCCGGCCGGGCCCGCCGCGAGCAGCGCTCCTCCGGCCAGCTCATGACACAACAGGACATCGACGCCTCCGAAGCCCCGCTGATCGAGCATCTGATCGAGCTCCGCAGGCGGCTGATCTATTGCGTGCTCGGCTTCATCGCGGCGTTCATCCTCAGTTTCGTCTTTTCGTCGGACATCCTCCACTACCTGATCCTGCCGTTCAAATGGGGAACCGGCGAGGATGTGTCGCTGATTTCGATCAAGCTTCTGGGCGTGTTCCTGGTGAAGCTGAAGATCGCCTTCTTCGGCGGCCTGTTCATCGGTTTTCCGCTGATCGCCACGCAGGTGTACCGTTTCGTGGCGCCTGGCCTCTACAAGCATGAGAAGCAGGCCTTCCTGCCCTATCTCATCGCCACGCCGGTGTTCTTCCTGCTCGGCGCGGCGCTGGTCTATTTCTTCCTGTTGCCGGTCGCCATCCACTTCTTCTATGCGCTGGCCGCAGGCGCTTCGGGCGATGGCCAGGGCATTGAGCTGATGCCGGACATCGAGGCCTATCTCGATTTCGTGATGATGCTGATCCTGGCCTTCGGCCTGTGCTTTCAGCTGCCGGTGATCCTCACGCTGCTGGGCCAGGTGGGGATCGTGAGCTATGAACAGCTGCGAAGCGGACGGAAATTCGCCGTCGTCGGCGTGTTCATCGTCGCCGCCGTGCTGACCCCGCCTGACCCGATCTCGCAGATCGCCATGGCGGTGCCGCTGATGGGCCTCTACGAAGTCTCGGTGCAAGCCGTGCGTTTTCTCGAGGCTCGCCGCAAAAAGAAGCAAGCGGCGGAGGACGCGAAAGAAGCCGCCGAAGAAAAATCGGCCGCCGAAAAGGCCTGAGGCCACAGTCTTCCCGTGAGCCCCGGACCGTCCTATAGGAAGCCCTGAGAAGGGACCCGACCCACATGCATGACATCAAGGCTATTCGTGAGAATCCCGCCGCTTTTGACCAGGCGCTGGCGCGCCGCGGCCTGCCGCCGGTTTCGGGCGAGCTTCTTGCCGCCGACGCCGAACGCCGCGACCAGGTGCAGAAGCTTCAGGAGGCGCAGGCGCGCCGCAACGCCGCCTCGAAAGAGGTGGGCGAGGCGATGAAATCCGGCGACAAGACCCGCGCCGAGGCTCTGAAGGCGGAGATGGCCGGGCTCAAGGAAACAATCGCCGCCGGAGAGGCGCGGGAACGCGCCATCGATGAGCGGCTCAATGCCATGCTGGCGGTGATCCCCAACCTGCCGCTCGACGAGGCGCCGGACGGCAAGGACGAGACCGGCAATGTCGAAGTCCGCCGCTGGGGCGCCGCCCCGGATTTCGCCTTCGCGCCGCGCCAGCATTTCGACATCGGCGAGTGGCTGGGGCAGATGGATTTCGAGGCGGCGGCGCGGATTTCCGGCGCCCGCTTCGTGGTCATGAGGGGCCAGCTGGCGCGGCTCGAACGCGCGCTCGCCCAGTTCATGCTTGATCGCCAGACGGGCGCCAACGGCTACACCGAGCACTATGTGCCCTATATGGTGAATGATGCGGCGATGTTCGGCACCGGGCAGCTGCCGAAATTCGCCGAAGACCTGTTCCGGACCGTTGACGGCCGCTGGCTCATCCCAACCGCCGAAGTCTCGCTTACCAATCTGGTGGCCGGCCAGACCCTCGAGGAAAAGGACCTGCCGCTGCGGCTCACCGCCTATACGCCGTGCTTTCGCGCCGAAGCCGGGGCGGCGGGCCGCGACACCCGCGGCATGATCCGCCAGCACCAGTTCTCGAAGGTGGAGCTTGTTTCCATCACCGCCCCCGAACAATCGCGCCCCGAGCTCGAACGGATGACCAATGCCGCCGAAAGCGTGCTGCAGGCTTTAGGGCTCCATTACCGGGTCATGCTGCTGTGCGCGGGCGATATGGGCTTTGGCAGCCGCATGACCTATGACCTCGAGGTCTGGCTTCCTGGCCAGAATGCCTTCCGCGAGATTTCGTCCTGTTCGGTGTGCGGCGATTTCCAGGCCCGCCGGATGGACGCCCGCTTCAAACCGCGTGACGGCAAGGGCACGCGCCATGTTCACACGCTCAATGGCTCCGGCCTCGCGGTGGGCCGCACCCTGGTGGCCATTCTCGAGAACCATCAGAACGCCGATGGATCGGTGACGGTTCCCGAGGCGCTCCGGCCCTATATGGGCGGCGCCAGCAAGATCACGAAAGGTTGACCCGATGCGCATTCTAGTGACCAACGACGACGGCATCCACGCGCCGGGGCTTGAAACCCTCGAGCGCATCGCGCGGAGCCTGTCGGAGGATGTCTGGGTGGTGGCCCCCGCGGAAGAGAATTCGGGGGCCGGCCATTCGCTGTCGCTTGCCGAGCCGATCCGCTTCCGCAAGATCGAGGCACGCCGCTTCGAAGTGGCGGGCACCCCGACCGACTGCGTGGTGATGGCGGCGCGCAAGATCCTGCCAGGTGACCCCGACCTCGTGCTCTCGGGCGTCAACCGCGGCCAGAACATCGCCGATGACGTGACCTATTCCGGCACCATCGCGGCGGCCATGGAAGGAACCCAGCTCGGTTTCAAGTCCATTGCGCTCAGCCAGGTCACCGGTATTCACGGCAACGGCATGTCGTTCGAAGTGGCTGAGAAACATGGGAGCCAGCTGGTGGCGCGGCTGATCGCCATGAATTTCGGCCCTGGCATTCTCATGAACGTCAATTTTCCCGACTGCCGCCCGGATGAGGTGCAGGGCATCGAGGTGACGCGCCAGGGCAAACGGGACGTGAACCTGCTCCACATCGACGAGCGCACCGATATGCGCGGCAACAATTATTACTGGCTCGGCTTCAAGCGCGAGCGCGGCAACCCTCCGGCGGGCACTGATTTGTGGGCGGTTTTCAACCGGCGCATCTCGGTGACGCCGCTGCATATGAACCTGACGCAGCTCGAAGCCATGGACGCGGTCAGGGCGGTGCTCGACCAGCCATGAGCGAAGACCGCCGCCGCACCCTGCTTCTGAAGGCGCTCCGCGCCCAGGGCATCGCGGATGAGCGGGTGCTGGCGGCAATCGCGCGGGTTCCGCGCGAAGCGTTCGTTGAACAGCCTTTCGCCGATCAGGCCTATGCCGACCAGGCGCTGCCGATTTCCTGCGGCCAGACCATCTCGCAGCCCTATGTGGTGGCGCTGATGACCGAGGCGTTGCGGGTTGAAGCGCCGCATCGCGTGCTGGAGATCGGCACCGGCTCCGGCTACCAGACGGCGGTGCTGAGCCAGCTGTGCAAGGACGTCTATACGATTGAACGCTTCCGCAGCCTGGCCGAGGCGGCGGAAGAGCGGTTCATCAGGCTCGGGCTTTTCAACATCACCCGGCAAGTCGGCGACGGCACCGAAGGCATGCCGGAAGGCGCCCCGTTTGACCGGATCATGGTGACAGCGGCGGCCAGGCAAATCCCGGAAGCGCTTCTGCAACAGCTTGGCCCAGGCGGCATCATGGTGGCGCCGGTCGAGGAGCGGCCCGGCAAGCAGAATCTCTGGCGCATAACCCGCGGCGAACAGGGTTTCACCAGCGAACATCTGATGCCGGTGCGGTTCGTGCCGCTGGTCGAGGGGCTGCCGGGCGGCGGGTAGATCGGGGCCGCCGCCGCGGTCATCGCCGGTATGAGAATTCCACCAGGCGGTTCAGGCGCGTGATCCTTGCATCCATATGAACCGCGGCAGAGCGGCGTCACGCCGCCAGCTTGACCAGCGTTTGCATCAGCTGGCGGGTGCCTTTGAGCCGGTCCTGCGGCCGCTCCCAATCACGCATGATAACGAGTTTCATGTCCGGGCGGAGCTTGGCGGAGGCCCCCTGCCCGGCGATCCAGCCCACCAGCGCCGCCGGGTTTGCAAAGCGTTCGCCGCGGAAGGCGATCACCACGCCCTTGGGGCCGGCATCGACGCTCTGCACATTGGCCTCGCGGCACAGAAGCTTGATGGCCATCACCGCCAGGAGATGGTTCACCTCTTCGGGCAGTGGCCCAAAGCGGTCGCGCAGCTCAGCGCCGAACGCCTCGACCGCCGCCTGGTCGGCAAGATCGGCCAGACGGCGGTAGAGGCCAAGCCGCACCTGCAAATCGCTGACATAGGCCTCAGGCACCAGCACCGATGTACCGATATTGATCTGCGGCGACCATTGACCATCGCTCAAGCTATCATCCTCGCCAGTCCGCAGTTTGGCGACGGCCTCCTCGATCATCTGCTGGTAGAGTTCGTAGCCAACTTCCTTGACGTGCCCGGTCTGCTCCTCGCCCAGCAGGTTGCCGGCGCCACGGAGGTCAAGGTCGTGGCTCGCCAGGGAGAAACCGGCGCCAAGCGAATCGAGCGACTGCAACACCTTGAGCCGCTTCTCCGCGACCGGATTAAGCTGTGCATTGGCGGGCGTGGTCAGGATCGCATAGGCGCGCTGCTTCGAGCGGCCGACGCGGCCACGGATCTGGTAGAGCTGGGCAAGCCCGAACATATCGGCGCGGTTGACGATCAGGGTGTTCGCGGTGGCGATGTCGAGCCCCGACTCCACGATGCTGGTCGACAGCAGAACCTCGAAGCTGCGGTCGTAGAAGCCAGTCATGATGTCTTCGAGTTCGGTTGGCGGCAGGCGGCCATGGGCCATGCGGAACCGCACCTCAGGCACGGTCTCACGCAGGAAGGCGGCAATCTCCTCGAGGTCGGCGATGCGCGGCGTCACATAGAAGCTCTGGCCGCCGCGGTAATGCTCGCGCAGCAGGCTCTCGCGGATGATCACCGGGTCGAAAGGCGTGATGTAAGTCCTCACCGCCAGCCGGTCGAGCGGCGGCGTGGTGATGAGGGACATTTCCCGCACGCCGGAAAGCGCCAGTTGCAAGGTGCGCGGGATCGGGGTTGCGGTCAGCGTCAGCACATGCACGTCGGTGCGCAGTTCCTTCAGCCGCTCCTTGTGCTTGACGCCAAAATGCTGCTCTTCATCGACGATCAGCAAGCCAAGGTCGCGGAAGGCGATGCCTTCCGAAAGCAGGGCGTGGGTTCCCACCACGATGTCGATATCGCCGGATGCAATTCCCGCCTTCACCCGCTCCAGCTCCTTCTTCGGCACCATGCGCGAGGCCTGCGCGATGTTGACGGGAAGGCCGCGGAAGCGGTTCTGGAACGTCGCGAAATGCTGGCGGGACAGCAAGGTGGTGGGAACGACAACCGCAACCTGCTTGCCATTCATGGCGGCGATGAAGGCGGCGCGCAGCGCCACCTCGGTCTTGCCGAAGCCCACGTCGCCGCACACCAGCCGGTCCATCGGCCGGCCTTTCTGCAAGTCCTCGATGACCGCGTCGATGGCGGCGAGCTGGTCTTCCGTCTCCTCATAGGGAAAGCGGGCGCAAAACTCCTCATAGGCCCCCTCGGGCGGCGGCAGCACCGCGCCCGCCTTGAGTTCGCGCGCCGCGGCGGTGCGGATCAGCCCCTCGGCAATGCGGAGAATGCGCTCCTTGAGCCTGGCCTTGCGCGCCTGCCAGGCGCCGCCGCCCAGCCGGTCAAGCTGCACGCCCTGCTCTTCCGATCCATAACGCGACAGGAGCTCGATATTCTCCACCGGCAGAAACAGCCGGTCGCCGCCGGCATAAGACAGGAACAGGCAATCATGCGGCGCCCCCTGAACCTCGATGGTCTTGAGGCCTTCGAAGCGGCCGATGCCATGGTCGACATGCACCACCAGGTCGCCGGGGCTCAGGGCCGAAAGCTCGCTCAGGAAATCCGCGGCCTTGCGGTTGCGGCGGCCGCGCCGCACCAGGCGGTCGCCGAGAATATCCTGCTCGGCGATGACCGCGAAATCGGACGTCTCGAAGCCTTCCTCGAGACCAAGCACCAGAAGCCCGGCGATGGCCTTGTCCCAAGAGAGGAATTCGGGCCAGTCCCGCGCCGCGGCGAGGGGCGCCATCTCATGGTCCTTGAGGATGGTTTCCAGCCGCTCGCGCGAGCCTTCCGTCCAGCAGGCGATGGCCACCCGCCGTCCAGCCCGGCGGATCGCCTCGGCATGCGCCCTCACTGACTCATAGACATTGCCACCGGGCTGGCCGCGCTCGGCAGCAAAGCTCCTGCCGCGCCTGCCGCCGAAGGAAATGGCGTCCGGGCTCTCGAATGGCGAGAACGCCAGCACCGTCGTATTCGACTGGATCTCCCCCCACTCGGCGTCTGTCAGATAAAGCGTTTCCGGCTTCACCGGCTTGTAGGGCGCCGCGCCATAACTCTGCTTGTTGTCCAGGGCCTCGCGGCGGGCATTGTAGAATTCCGCAACCTGCTCCCGCCGGGCCCTGGCGGCTTCGTCAGCCATGTGGTCGAGGGTGAGGATGGGATCGTCAAGATAGTCGAAAAGGGTTGAAAGCCTGCCATGGAACAGGGGCAGCCAATGCTCCATGCCCTGATACTTCCGCCCGCTGGTGACGCTTTCGTAGAGCGGGTCGCTGGTATCGATGCCGCCAAAGGCCTCCGCATAGCCCACACGGAAGCGGCCAATGGCGTCCGGGTTCAGGAGGACTTCGCTCGCCGGGTTGAGCGAAAAGCGCTGGAGCGTCGCGGTGGTGCGCTGTGATTGCGGGTCGAAGCTGCGGATCGATTCCAGCGTGTCGCCGAAGAAATCGAGACGCACCGGCGCCTCCGCCCCCGGCGGAAAGATATCGATGATGCCGCCGCGCACAGCGAAGTCGCCGGGCTCCACCACCGTGCCGGCCCGCGAGAAGCCGTTGTCCGAAAGAAACGTGATCAGGTCGTCGGACTTGAGCCGGTTGCCCGGCGCTGCCGCCAGGCTGTGGCCGGCAATCAGGCTTTGCGGAACCACCCGCTGCAGCACCGCCGCAACCGTGGTGAGCAGCACGGCGGGCTGCGAGACAGGCTCACGCAACCTGGCGAGCGTGGCCAGCCGCCGGGCGACGATATCCGGTACTGGCGAGACACGGTCATAGGGAAGGCAGTCCCAGGCTGGAAACCGCAACACCTCCAGCTTCGGCGCGAAATAGGCAAGCTGGTCGGCCAGTAGGGCGGCGCGCTGGTCATCGACGGCCACATGCACCACCAGCCGCTTCCCGGCCGCGCCGGCGATCTCCGGGATCAGCATGGCATCGAGGCCTTGCGGAACCCCCGCCAGCGTGGTGCGCCCTGGCCGCGAGAGCCTCGGCATCAGCGATTGCAGCGCGGTCATGGAGCGTGGGCGAGAATGCGGGCGAGCAGCGGCGAGGCGTGAACGGCCGGAACATCCGTCTGGCGGGTCGCCCAGGCCAGCAGTTCCTGATCCGGGATGTCCATGATGCGCTCAAGCTCCAGGATCTCGTCAAGGCTGAAGCCTGCGAGATGGCGGGTGACGAAACCGCCGAGGATCAGGTCCATTTCCTTGATGCCGCGGTGGGTGGCGCGCCACAACAGGCGCTTGCGGCGGAAGGTCTCGTCGGGAAGGCTATTCATGCGTGGGTGTCTTGCCTCAACCGCTCTTGCGCCGCAACCGGTTCCCGTTGAAATAGGCCCATGCGCCCCACGCTGCTCAACCCTCTGTTCTCCGGCGCCGCTGGCCTCAAGGGAGTCGGCGCCAAGCTGGACAAGCTGATGGCAGGCTTTCTGCGCCCCGCCTATGGCGCGCCGGGCGAAACCACGCGGATCGTCGATCTGCTGTTCCACCTGCCGTCGGGCGTCGTCGACCGCCGCTTCCGCCCGGACATCGCCCGGCTGCCGCGCGAGGGGATCGTGACCGTCGAGGCAAAAGTGCAGCGCCACCGGCCGCCGCCGCCTTTCAACAAGCGCATGCCCTACCGCGTCGAGGTGTCGGACGGCACCGGCCTCCTGTCGCTCGTGTTTTTTCACGCCTATGCGGATTCGATCCGGCGCCAGCTGCCGGAGGGCGAGACACGGTTCATTTCAGGCACCATCGGCTGGTTCAACGGCGAGCCGCAGATCGCCCACCCCGACCACATCGTGGCGCCACAGGAATTTGCCTCGCTGCCGCTGATTGAGCCGGTCTATCCGCTGACCGAGGGACTGTCGCCCAAGCTTCTCGTCAAGGCGATCCGCCAGGCGCTGGAGAAGCTGCCGCAGCTGCCTGAATGGCAGGACCCCGCCTATCTGCAGCGCCAGGCCTGGCCCAGCTTCCATGCCGCCCTCGCCACCCTGCACCAGCCGGCCACACCCGATGCGGTCGGGCCGGAGGCGCCAGCCCGGCGGCGGCTCGCCTATGACGAACTGCTCGCCAACCAGCTCGCCCTCAGCCTGGTGCGCGCCAACATGAAACGGGCGGCCGGCCGGCGGCTTCCCGGCACCGGCGATCTGCGCGCCAGGCTGATCGCCGCCCTGCCCTACAGCCTCACCAATGCCCAGCAGGAGGCGGTGGCCGGCATCCTGCGTGACATGGCGTCGGAAAACCGCATGCTGCGCCTGCTGCAAGGCGATGTGGGCGCGGGGAAAACCATCGTGGCGCTGCTGGCGCTGGCGACAGCGGTGGAAAGCGGCGCGCAAGGCGCTTTCATGGCGCCAACCGAAATTCTCGCTCGTCAGCATCATGCGACACTCTCGAAGCTCTGCGCGCCGGCGGGCATCCGCCTCACCCTGCTCACCGGCCGCGAAAAGGGCAAGCCGCGCGAGGACATCCTGGCCGCCATCGCTTCAGGAGAAGCGCAGATCGTCATCGGAACCCACGCGCTGTTTCAGGAGCATGTGGCATTTCGCGATCTCGGCCTCGCGGTCATCGACGAGCAGCACCGCTTCGGCGTGCACCAGCGCCTCGCCCTGCAGGCCAAGGCCGGCGGGGCCAGCGATCTTCTGGTCATGACGGCCACCCCCATTCCGCGCACCCTGGCGCTCACCGTCTATGGCGACATGGATGTCTCGAAGATCACCGAGAAGCCGGCGGGCCGCCAGCCCATTGACACCCGCGTGCTGCCGCTCTCGCGCATGGAGGAGGTGGTGAAAGGCCTCGCCCGGGTGATCGCCCAGGCTCAGCGCGCCTATTGGGTCTGCCCATTGGTGGCGGAGAGCGAGGAGGTGGACCTCGCCGCCGCCGAGGACCGGTTCGAGGCGCTGGCCGCGCGCTTCCAGGGTCAGGTGGGCCTCGTCCACGGCCGCATGAAGGGGCCTGAAAAAGACAAGGTGATGGCTGATTTCAAGGAGGGCCGTCTGTCAATCCTGGTATCGACCACGGTGATCGAGGTGGGTGTTGACGTCCCGGAAGCCACCGCCATGGTGATCGAGAACGCCGAGCGCTTCGGGCTTGCCCAGCTGCATCAGCTGCGCGGCCGGGTGGGGCGCGGGGCGGCGAAATCATCCTGCCTGCTGCTCTATCAGGAGCCGCTCGGCGAAACCGCGCGGGCCCGCCTCGCCATCATGCGCGAGACCGAGGACGGCTTCCGCATCGCCGAGGAGGATTTGCGGCTCAGGGGGGCGGGCGAAATGCTGGGCACCCGGCAATCGGGCCTTCCGCTGTTCCGCATGGCCGACCTTGCCGCCGACGGCGATCTGCTCGCGGCGGCCCGCGACGACGCCAGGCTGGTGCTGGCGCGCGACCCCAAGCTGGAGAGCCCGCGCGGCGAAGCCCTGCGCACGCTCCTCTATGTTTTCGAGCGAGATGAAGCGGTGCGGCTCATTTCGGCGGGGTAGCGGCTGTTGCTTGCTCCCGCCGCGCCTGTGTCCGTCATATCTTCACGCCATGGCTCGACCTTGGCATTCCTGCATATTGCGGAGGCTGGGCATCCTCAGGCGTTCTGTTGCACGCTGACCAGCGCGGTGTTGAGCGACGCTCTACCCCAGCCTGGCAATACGTCTTTCCAGTTCGCGTTTCAGCTGGTCCTTGGCGGTGGTGGCCTGTTCCATCACTTCCTTGAAGCGGAAGAAATCGGCGCCCGAGAAGGAATCGACGGCGGGCCTGATATAGATGTCGGGCGGGTTGATGGCGCGCCGCAGCCCCGCCACCTGATGGAACATGATCAACAGCGAGCCCACCGCCAGTTCCATGTTGCCGCGGCTTCCGCCATTGGCGGGGCGCGGCCGGCCGGTGACGTCAATGGCGACCACGATGTCCATGCCCTGCCGGACATGGTCGAACGGCACCGGGTTGGTCACGCCGCCGTCGACGAAGGAATGGCCATCATATTTGGGACCGAGGATGACGCCGGGAATGGCGATTGACGCCGCCACCGCCTTTCTCAGCGGTCCTGCTTCGATGACCTGTTCCTCCATGGTGTCGAAATCGGTGGCGATCACCTTGAATGGAATGGGCAGGTCTTCGATGAGCTTGGGGAGAGTCTCCGGCAGTGCGAGGCCGGCCAGCGTCTCGCCCTGGAGATGCAACGAGGCCAGTCCGTTCAGCGCCAGCAGGTCGAACGGGTTGAGGCGCTTCTCGCCAAAAGCGTAGCGCAATGCGCTCATCCGGTTGGTGAGCAGGCGCTCGGCGTGTTCGCGGATGTCGCGGGCCGTCATGCCGCCGGCATAGGCGGCCCCCACCAGCGCCCCGATCGAGCAGCCAGCGATGGCTTTCGGTTTCAGGCCCAGCTCGTCGAAAACCTCGAGCATGGGAATATGCGCGAGGCCTCTGGCACTGCCGCCGCCGAGCGCCAGGCCGATGCTGGGTGTGGTCATGCGCCGGCCTTTCGCGCGAAGGCCCAGGCGGTCTCCGCGAGCGGCCGCACCTGGCGCGCCATCGCCGCCGCATCGGCATTGGCCGCGGTGCCGTCACGCACGCGGCCCAGAATGCCCTGCAGGATCGCCGCGAGACGGAAGAAGTTATAGGCCATGTAGATGTCGAGATCGGGGATGCCTGGCCGCCCGGTGCGGCGGCAGTAGTCAGCAACGTAGTCTTCGAGCCGGGGGAGGCCCGGCGCGTCGAGATGGCCGATCAGCGAGCCCACCCCGGCGCCGGTTTCGGACACCGGCATGAACCATTGCATCAGGTGGTAGGTGAAGTCGGCGAGAGGGTCGCCGATGGTCGAGAGTTCCCAATCCAGCACCGCCGCGACGCACGGCTGGTCATTGGCGATGATGCAGTTGTCGAGGCGGAAATCGCCATGAACGATGGCGGCACCCGCGGCTGGCGGGCAGGCGCCGGGAAGCCAGGCGATGAGCCTGTCCATCGCCGCCACGGTTTCGGTTTCCGAGGCCCGGTACTGCTCACTCCAGCGCCTGATCTGGCGGGCCATGTAGCCCTCGGGCCTGCCGAAGCCATCAAGGCCCAGCGCCGCAGGATCCAGCCGGTGCAGCCTGGCGATGGTTTCGTTGAGGGAGGTAAACAGCGCCGCGCGCTCTTCGCCGGTGATGCCCGGCGCATGCGGCTGCCAGAACACCCGGCCATCCACATGCTCCATCACATAGAAGGCGGCGCCGATGACGCTGTCATCCGTACACAGATGAAGCGGCCGCGCGACGGGAAACCCCGCCGTGGCCAGCGCCGCCGTAACCCGGTATTCGCGCTCGATGGCATGGGCCGAAGGCAACAGCCTGCCGAACGGTTTCCTTCTCAGCACATAGCACCGCTCCGGCGTATCGAGGCGGTAGGTGGGGTTGGACTGTCCGCCGCGGAAGCGGGCAAGTGTCAGCGGCCCGGCAAAACCCGCGACGTTCTGGGCGAGATAGTCTTCAAGCGACCCGGTTTCGATGTCCGCAGCCGTGGTGCCGGAAAAGGCCTGCTGGCGGTCAATCTTCATCTCTTTCCCGCCGTTCCCTGTTCCTTAGCCAGCGCCCGCCAGCCGATATCGCGGCGGCAGAAGCCTTGCGGCCAGTCGATGCGGTCCACCGCGGCATCGGCGCGGGCCCGCGCCTCGGCCACGCTGGCGCCGCGCGCCGTGACGTTCAGCACCCGGCCGCCATTGGCCACGATCACGCCGTCACGCGCGGCGGTGCCGGCATGGAAAATCTCAACGCCTTGCATGGCGGCGGCGCCTTCAAGGCCGCGGATTTCCGTGCCTTTCTCGGGCTCGCCGGGGTAGCCCCGGGCGCACATCACCACGGTGAGCGCCACATCATCGAACCAGCGGGCCGTCACCTTGTCGAGGGTGCCATCGCAGCACGCGAGCAAGAGCGTGACGAGATCATCCTTCAGCCGCAGCATCAGCACCTGCGTTTCGGGGTCGCCGAAGCGGCAATTGTATTCGATCAGCTTCGGACCGTCCCTGGTGAGCATCAGCCCGGCATAAAGAACGCCCACATAAGGCGTGCCCATTTCGGCCAGCGCGCGGATGGTAGGCTTCACGATCTTCTCCAGCGCTTCGGCGCACCGCGCGTCCGTCATGCAGGGGGCTGGCGAATAGGCGCCGATGCCGCCGGTGTTGGGCCCGGTATCGCCTTCGCCCACGCGCTTATGGTCCTGCGCGGTGGCAAGCGGCAGCGCATGGTGGCCGTCGGTGAGCACGAAGAAGCTTGCCTCTTCGCCGTCGAGAAACTCTTCGATCACGCAACTGCCAGCCCCGAAGCGGCCCGAGAAAATCTCATCCAGCGCGGCGCGGGCGGTTGGCGTGTCCATCGCCACGGTGACGCCCTTGCCCGACGCCAGCCCGTCCGCCTTGATGACGATCGGCGCGCCCTTTTGTTCGAGATAGGCGAGGGCCGCCGCTTTATCGCTGAAGCGGCCATAGGCGGCGGTGGGAATGCCGTAACGCGCGCAGATATCCTTGGTGAAGCCCTTGGAGCCTTCGAGCTGGGCGGCGAACTTGCGCGGGCCGAAGCATTTGATGCCGGCGGCGGCGAGATCATCGGCGAGGCCCGCCACCAGCGGCGCTTCCGGCCCCACCACCACGAGGCCGATGTTTTCTTCCCTGCAGAAGGCGATGACCGCGGCGTGGTCAGATACGCCGGGCGCGACATTGCGCGCGATCTGATCGGTGCCCGGATTGCCGGGCGCCACGAACAGCCTGTCGCACAGCGGGCTGGCGGAGATGGCCCAGGCCAGCGCGTGCTCACGCCCCCCGGAGCCGATCAGCAGGATGTTCATGCCGCGAGACCTCAATCTTGCAATCGACCGCCTTCTCGCATTTGATGCGACGGAATCAAAGAGCGGAAACCGCGATGTCCACCATCTGGGACCATGATCCCGAAACCGGCGAAATCATCGACAACCCGCGGCCCAACAGCGGCGAATACTCGGTCTCGGAGCTCGCCGGCGCCCTCAAGCGCACGCTGGAGGACCGTTTCGGCCAGGTGCGGGTGCGGGGGGAGATTTCCGGCTTCAAGGGCCCCTCGGCCTCGGGCCACTGCTATTTCGCCATCAAGGACGAGGGCGCCAAGCTCGACGCGGTGATGTGGCGCGGGAATTTCTCGCGTCTCAGGTCACGGCTGCAGGAGGGGCTCGAGGTGATCGCCACCGGCAAGATCACCTCCTACCCGATGAAGTCGAACTATCAGATCATCATCGACAATCTGGAGCCCGCCGGCGCCGGGGCGTTGATGGCGCTGCTCGAGGAACGCAAGAAAAGGCTCGCCGCCGAAGGCCTGTTCGAGGCGGCGCGCAAGAAGCCCATTCCCTATCTGCCGCGGCTCATCGGCGTCGTCACCTCGCCAACCGGCGCGGTGATCCGCGATATTCTGCACCGCCTCAATGAGCGCTTTCCGCGCCATGTGCTGGTATGGCCGGTGCGGGTGCAGGGCGAGACCTGCGCCGCGGAAGTGGCGGCGGCGGTCGCCGGTTTCAACGCCATGGCGCGGAAGCCGGACGTGATCATCGTGGCGCGCGGCGGCGGCTCCCTCGAGGACCTCTGGGGCTTCAACGAGGAAGTGGTGGTGCGCGCGGTGGCGCAGAGCCGCATTCCGGTGATTTCGGCGGTGGGCCACGAGACCGACACCACGCTCATCGACTATGCCGCGGACCTGCGCGCGCCGACCCCCACCGCGGCGGCGGAAAAGGCGGTGCCGGTGCGCGCCGACCTGATTGCCGAACTGGCCTCGCTGCATGCCCGGCTCAGGGGCGGGCTCGGGCGCGCCATGGGCGAGCGCCAGACCCGGGTTGCCGCCGCCGCGCGGGCGCTGCCGCGGCCTGATGAGATCCTCGCTCTGGTGCGCCAGCGCTTTGATTCGGCTTCCGGCCGCCTGCGCCAGGCCTTGAAGGCCAATACCCGCGAGCATGGCGCGCGCCTCGCGCGGCTTGCGCCGCGGCTCACCCTGGCGCCGGTGCGCACCCTGATCGCTCATGAGCGGCGCTCGCTCGATCTTTCCGGCCGCCGCGCCGGCCAGGCGCTGTCCCGCCTGCTCGCCTTCCAGCGCCAGCGCCTCGAGGGGCTGGCCAAGCTGGCGGACTCGCTGTCCTACCGTTCGGTGCTGCGGCGCGGTTTCGCGCTGGTGCGGGACGAGGCGGGCGCGCCGGTTCACACCGCGGCGGGCGTGCAACCCGGCCAGGCGCTGCGGCTGGAATTCGCCGACGGCGCGGTAAAGGTGCGGGAGGACACGCCCCGCCAGGGCCGCCTTCCGTAAGGGATGCATGGCCGTTGAGCGCCATCGCCGCCCTTCATTGGCCGGCGGCGCGGTCTTGCCAGCGGCCCTGATCGTCCTGCTGCCAGTAGCTTACCTCATGGCCGGCGCTGCGGAACGCCTTCCATTGCGCCCGGGCGTTTTCCACCGCCTGCGCGTCATTGCCGTCAAACAATACCGCCACGCGTGTCAGCCCATCAATGCTCCCCGCCTGCGCGCCATCGACCAGCATCCGGACATTGGCATTGTTAGGATTGTCATGGTCCGCCGTGAGCCAGACCGGCTGCAGGTCTGGAAAGCCGTCGGACTTGGCGCCATGCGGCAAGAAGCTTTCCTCGTCATAGGTCCAGAGCTGCGCGGCAAGCGCCTCGGCGCGCTCTTCTGAACCGGCCTGCACGACAACCCGCCAGCCACGCTCCAGGCTCACTGCCAATAACTTAGGCAGGACTTTCTCCAGCGGCTGCCGTTGCAGATGGTAAAAGAATACTGATGTCATGTGGCTGATTCAGCAATAACTGAGTGTTTGGTCAACATCGGACTGACGCAAAGTCACTCCCTATGGCAACTTTGCTATATTGCGCGCGTGGATAGTCTCAAACTAACTTTGAGAAATTCTGGGTTGAGCAGTCGGAAACAAACCATCGCAGCGGAGAGCGGACGTGAGTAACCGGGAACGTGACCATCGCCACGAAGCAGACCACGCCAGTCCCGCCAGTCTTTACTGCATGGCGAGCCTGGTGGCTGACGAAGCGGCGCGGAACGGTTTCGAGGATTTTGCCCGTGACCTTGAGGCTGCCCTCAAAGGTTTTCTTCCGAACATGCCGCGCGATCAGCAGGCCATTGCGCTGCGCATGTCTTACGAAGCTGCGCTGGGAGAACGTGACGCGGCGCCGCCGCGAATCCGTCTGGTCTATTCCCGGGACTGACCTTTCGGCAATCCACAAGTCCGTCAAAGCTTACCATGCGTCAGACACCGGCTTTTCCGCTGGCTGCGCGAATCCACGTTTCACACAAAAAATCGATCGTTTCCGCCGCGCCCGGGTCAAGCGGCGGCGGTCGATAATCCGCAAGCGCCTGGTTGCACGGCGCAGTGCGGCGCTGAACACTCATGGTGAACCCTCGTTGTAGGCAACCGCGATGGCCGCGGCCGCGGCGGCATTGTTCCGCGCCAGCGCGATGTTGGCGGCAAGCGAGCGTCCGCCGGTCACCGCGGCGATTTCGGCCAGCAGGAAGGGTGTAAGGTCCTTGCCAGCGATGCCCCGCGCATCCGCCCTGGCAATCGCCGCGGCGATCGCTGGCGCGATCTCGCTGGCGGTCATCTCTGACTCTTCTGGAATTGGATTGGCAATCACCAGCCCGCCCCTGAGCCCCAGTTCCCATTTGGCGCGCATCACGCTGGCAATGTCGGCGGCCGTCTCGCAGCGCATGGGCACCGCATATCCGCTGTCCCGCGAATAGAAGGCCGGAAACCGGTCCGTACCCAGGCCGATGACCGGCACGCTCAGCGTCTCCAGCGTCTCAAGGGTGAGCGCCAGATCGAGGATCGCCTTGGCCCCGGCCGTCACCACCGCCACGTCGCTCCGCGCGAATTCGGTGAGGTCCGCCGAGATGTCGAAGGTTTTTTCCGCGCCACGGTGTACGCCGCCAATGCCGCCCGTCGCAAAGACGCGGATGCCCGCCATCGCCGCGATTCGCATGGTGGAAGCAACCGTGGTCGCGCCGTCACGGCGCATCGCCACCGCGAAAGGCAGGTCGCGCACCGAAACCTTGGCGATCGACCGTCCGTCGCGGGCGAAACGGTCGAGTTCCTCCGCCGTCAGGCCCACCCGCAGCTTGCCGGCGATCACCGCGATGGTGGCTGGCACCGCGCCGCCCGCGCGCACAATGTCCTCCAGCGCCCGCGCCGTCGCGGCATTCTGCGGATAGGGCATGCCATGGGCGATGATCGTCGATTCCAGCGCCACGATCGGCGCGCCACTCGCCCGCGCCGCCCGTAGCTCTTCGGAAAACTCAAGATCGAAAGTCACGGGATGCCCCTATTGCACGCGCGCCAGGCTGATCAGTCTATCACGCTTCAGCTCCTGCGCCACTGACCGTGCCGAGCCAAGCTTGATGGCGGCCGCGCACTGGCCAAGCCACGCCGCCTCGCCAAGCGGAAGCCCCTCCAACAGGCCCAGTACAAGTCCCGCCACCGCCGCGTCACCAGCACCCGTCACATCCGCCACGCCGGAAACCGGCGCGGGTGGAACCGGCAGGATGGCCGCGCCATCCGAGGCCAGCGCGCCCGCGCGGCCGCGATGCATGACGATATTGCGGAAGCCCAGCGCATGCAGGCGCGCGATCCCGGTTTCGTCCTCCTGCCCGGTCAATGCGGCAAGCTGCGCGGCGTTGGGCGTGACCGCGAAAACCGGCTGTGCGCGGGTGAAGGAGAGGAGTTTCGCCGCTTTCACCACAGACACCGGCTCGATCAGCAGCCGCACATGGCGCGCTGCCGAAAACCGGCAGAGCCAGTCTAAGCAGGCGGTGGAGAGGTTACAGTCGGCGACAAGCATGGCGGCCGCAGCCAGCCGATCGGCGGCGGCCTCGAGATCGGCGGGCTCCAGCCGGTCCATTGCCCGCATGTCGCTGACCGCACTCACCATCTCTCCCTGGTCGTCGAGCACCGCGAGGTAACAGCCGGTTGGCTTGTCCACCCGCACCGCCATGGACATGTCCACGCCCGCGGAGGCGCAGGCCTCGCGCAGCAACGCGCCATTGGCATCCTCCCCGAGCGCGGTGATCAGCGCGGCCGCAACGCCGAGCCGGGCCAGATTCTCGGCAATGTTCCGCCCGACCCCGCCAGGCGACACCGTGATCTTGCCCGGGTTCGAGGTTCCCTGCAGATGGCGTTCACCGGCGCGGCCCTTGATGTCCACATTGGCGCCGCCGATGACAACCACCTCAGGCATCAGAAATCCGTCGGCGCGCCGCCCTCTGCCTTGCGCCGCTCGACGAAGGCGTTGAGCTCGTCGCGGACGGCGGCGTCGATGGGCGGTTCCTGATAGTCGGCCAGCGCCTGCTTCCAGACCGCATTGGCCTTCTGCCAGGCCTCCGGCTTTCCCGCCGCCAGCCATTGCTGGTTGTTGCGCCAGTCCGAGATGATCGGCGCATAGAAAGCCGTGGTGTAGCGGGCCAGCGTGTGCTGCGCGCCGAAAAAGTGCCCGCCAGGCCCCACCTCGCGGATCGCCTCGACGCCGAGCGCGTCCTCGCCGGTTTCCAGCGGCTGCAGGAATTCGCTCACCATCTGGATCAGGTCGCAGTCGAGCACGAACTTCTCGAAGCTTGCCACCAGCCCGCCCTCGAGCCAGCCCGCGCCGTGCATGATCAGGTTGCCGCCGCCCATGGTGAGGCCCCAGAGCGAGAACACGCTCTCATAAGCCGCCTGCGCATCCACCGTGTTGGCCGCGCAGGTGTTGGAGGTGCGGAACGGAATCTTGTAGCGCCGGGCCAGCTGGCCGCCAACGATGGTGGCCTTCATGTATTCCGGCGTGCCGAAGGCGGGGGCGCCGGACTTCATATCGACGTTGGAGGTAAATCCGCCATAGATGACGGGCGATCCCTTGCGGACGAGCTGCGCGAAGGCGATGCCGGCCAGCGCCTCGGCGTTCTGCTCCACCAGCGCGCCGGCAATGGTCACCGGCGCCATGGCGCCCGCCAGCGTGAAGGGCGTCACACAGACGATCTGGTTGCGCGACGCCATCTCGATGATCCCGCGCAGCATCGGCGTGTCCAGCTTCAGCGGCGAATTGGTGTTGATGATGGTGAACAGCGACGGCTCCCGCTCGAGCTGCTCCTGCGAAATGCCGCGCGCGATGCGGGCGATTTCGATCGCATCGCGGATACGCTCGGCGCCCAGCGAATAGGCGTGAAACGGCTTGTCGGTGAGCAGCACCATGTCGCGCAGCGCCTCGAGGTGGCGCACCGAGGCGTGAATGTCGATCGGCTCCACCGGATAGCCGGCCGTGAAGCCAATGCAGTTGAAGTACTGGGCGAGCCGCAGGAAATTGCGGTAGTCCGCGTGGTTGCCGGTACGGCGGCCATTGTCCATGTCGGAACTGTTGGGCGGGCTTGCCACCGTGCCGAAGGCGATGTTGGCGCCGCCGACGGGAAGGTCATTCTCCGGATTCCGCGCATGAAAGGTGAATTCCGCCGGGGCCGAAGCGATCAGGCTTTCGATCATCGCCGGGTCGAACCGCACCCGGTCACCCTGGACGCTGGCGCCCGCCTTTTTCAGCATGTCGCGCGCTTCCGGCAGGGTGAAGTCCATGCCGATTTCGGAAAGCACCCGGAGCGAGGCGTGGTGGATGGCCTCGATCTCGTCCGCCGAGACAATCGCCATCGGCGGGAATAGGCGTTTGAGCTTGCGGCGCGGCAGCTGCGGCACCGGGTTGCGGCCGGAGGGGCCGGCGCGGCGTCCGCCGCCTTCGCGGCGCGGCCTTCGGGCGGTTTCGGTTTCGCTGATGCTCACGGTGTCTTTCCTTTTTCACGATAGGGGTCGAGGGCGTGATCGGCAGCGATCTGCTTCACCAGCCAATCCTCAAAGCGTCTGATCTTGGGTTTCAGGCGGTGCTCGGCGTTGCAGGCCAGCAGCCAGTTGTGCCGGTGCGGGGCCTTGAGCGCGAAAGGCAGCACGAGGCGTCCCATCTTGATCTCTTCGGTGGCGAAAGGTCCGATGGTCATGGCCACGCCGCGGCCCTCGATGGCCGCTTCCTGGGCGAGAATATAGCTGTCGAAGGCCAGCCGGTCGGAAAGCTTGATGCCTTTCACCCCTGCGGCCTCGAGCCAGATCTGCCAGTCTTCCTCGGCGGTATAGACATAGAGCAGCTTGTGCTTGCGCAAATCCTCCGGGCTGCGCAGCGCATTTGGCCCCTGCAGCAGCGCCGGCGCGCAGATCGGCGTCAGCAGCGAGGCGAAGAGCGTGCGATAGTAATGATCGGGTGAACGGTTACGGGCCAGGATCAAGCCGACATCGACATTCTTCTCGTCAAAGTCCCAGTCGAAATAGGAGGTCGAGAGTCTGACCTTCATGTCCGGGTAGCGGCGCTCGAAATCATGAAGCCGCGGAATCAGCCATTTGAGGGCGACCGTCACATAGACCTGCACCGTCAGTTCGTTATCTGATGCGGAGGGCTTGAGCGCCCGGGTCTGGGCCTCCACCATGTCGAACGCATCCCGCACCGGCGGAAAATAGGTTTGGCCCGCCTGGGTGAGTTCGGCGCGCCGCGCATCGCGCCGGAACAGTTGCACGCCAAGCCGCTGCTCCAGCGATTTCACCTGATGGCTCACCGCCGAGCGGGTGATGCCCAACTCGCTGGCGGCGAGCCGGAAGCTGCCAAGCCGGGCCGCCGCCTCGAAGGCGGTCAGGGCGCGCAGGGGCGGCAGGTCGCGTCGGGCCAAGTTTCCTCACCACTCAAAATCATCTGGCTTTTATCACGTTCAAATTCATGGCGTTAAGAGGCGGCATTGAAATGATCTGGCTATTGTGGTGAAAAAAATTCAACATAACCGGGAAAAGATTGGCCGTTGAAAGCCCGGGCGGAACCGGAGGATATAGCGCTTAGATCAAGGAGTCCCGCGCATGAGTGCTGTCGAAGACCTGTCCCGCCGCCGCGGCGGCCGTGAGGCCCGCCGGGCCCTGCGTGCAAGACCCATCCCGATGGCCGAGGCGGCGGTGCGGCCCGGCATGGAGGGTGGCCAGTACAAGCCGCTCAGCGAGCGCGACATGCAGCGCATCCATGAAACGGCGCTGAAGCTGCTCGAAACCGTCGGCCTCGCCCAGGCCATCCCGACTTGCGTCGAAGCGATGACGGCGCGCGGCTGCTATCTCAACGCCCAGGGGCGCCTGTGCATTCCGCGCGGCCTCGTCGAGGATACGCTGGCCAGCTGCGCGCGCAATTTCGTGCTCCATGGCCGCGACCCGAAGCATGACATGGAGCCCTCGGGCAACAAGGTCTATTTCGGCACGGCCGGTGCGGCCGTCCACATTGTCGAGCCCGAGACCAAGACCTACCGCGAGTCCGTGCTGGCCGATCTCTATGACGCCGGCCGCATCGTCGATACCTGCGAGCACATCCACTTCTACCAGCGGCCGGTGACGGCGCGTGACATGCTCACCGGCCATGACCTCGACATCAACACCATGTATGCCTGCATCGCCGGCACGCAGAAGCATGTCGGCACTTCCATGGTCGATCCCGCCCATGTCGATGAATGCCTGCAGATCCTGCATGTGGTGGCGGGCGGCGAGGACAAGTGGCGCGAGCGGCCCTTCGTCTCGCAGTCGAACTGTTTCGTGGTGCCGCCGATGAAATTCGCCGAGGACGCCTGCCGCTGCCTTGAAGCCGCGGCGCGCGGCGGCATGCCGGTATTGCTGCTTTCCGCCGCCCAGGCCGGCGCCACTTCGCCGGCGGCACTTGCCGGCACCGTGGTGCAGGCGGTGGCCGAATGCCTCGCCGGGCTCGTCTACATCAATTGCGTGGTGCCGGGCGCCATCGCCATCTGGGGGCCGTGGCCTTTCGTGTCGGATTTGCGCACCGGCGCCATGTCGGGGGGATCGGGCGAGCAGGCCCTCATCACCTCGGGCTGCGCCCAGATGGGCCATTTCTACAATCTCACCGTGGGCTCGGCGGCTGGCATGTGCGACTCGAAGATGCCTGACATGCAGGCGGGCTATGAGAAGGGTGTGACCGCCGGCATCTCGGCGATGACCGGCATCAACCTGCTTTATGAGTCGGCCGGCATGCATGCCTCGCTGCTGGGCTTCTGCCTCGAAAGCCTGCTGATCGACAATGACATGCTGGGCTCCATCAACCGCAATGTGCGCGGCATCGAGGTGAACGAGGATACGCTGTCGCTCGAGGTGATCGCCGATGTTTGCCTCGCCGGGCCCGGCCATTATCTGGGCAATGAGCAGACGCTGACCCTGATGCAGAAGGAATATGTCTATCCGCATGTCGCCAACCGCATGAGCCCCAAGGAGTGGAACGAGGCGGGCAAGCCCGAGATCGTCGCGCGGGCGGCGGCGCGCAAGCGCGAAATCCTCACCACCTACTATCCGGACTATATTCCGCGCGCCATCGATGAGCAGATCCGCGCCCGGCATGACATCAAGCTGCCGCGCGGCATGATGGAGCCCGGAGACCCGCGCTGGGCCTGAGGCCTTGGAACACCCGGTCCTGACCGCGATCCGCCGCGCGGCCTTCACGCCGCTCGGCTGGTTCGCGCCAAGCGCGGATGACCGCGTGCCGGGCGGGGCCAGCTTCGTGGTGCTCATCGGCAATGCCGGGCCTGACATGTTCCGCCGCTTCCTGCGCGAAAGCGGGGCGGATGGCGGCCTTGATGCCTGGACGCGCGAGGCGGTCTCGGGTCTTGCCGCTGATCTTGGCGCTGGCGCCGTCTACCCCTTCGACACCGATCCGCCATGGCCCTTCCTCAGCTGGGCGCGGCGGGGCGGAGCGGGCCATGTCTCGCCCCTGGGCCTCAACATCCATGCCGTCTATGGCTTGTGGCACGCCTATCGCGCGGCACTGCTGTTTCCGGTCGCTTTTGATCTGCCCCCGCCATCGCCGGGGCCTTATCCTTGCGCCACATGCGTGGCCAGGCCCTGCCTCAGCGCCTGCCCGGTCGGCGCCTTTGACGGGGCGGGCTATGATGTGGCGGCTTGTGCGACACATCTCGCCCGCGCCGAGGGCTGGACGTGCATGGAGCGGGGCTGCCTTGCGCGTCACGCCTGCCCGGTGGGCCAGGGCTTTGCCTATGCGCCGGCGCAGGCGGGTTTCCACATGCGTGCGTTCCGGGCGGCACGCGAGGAGGAGTAGAGCCATGTACAGCCACATCGCCGACAAGCTGGCGCACGGCGGCATCATCATTCTCGACGGCGGCACCGGCACCGACATTCAGCGCCGCGGCGTGCCGATGAACGGCGGCACCTGGTGCGCCGAGGCCAATCTCACGCACCCGCAGGTCGTGCGCGAGGTTCATGCGGACTACATCGCGGCGGGCGCCGACGTCATCATCGCCAACACCTTCGCCACCTCGCCCTTGCTGTTCAACGCGCTGGGCCGTGACGATGACATGATCAAGATCGACCGCGCCGCCGTCGCCATCGCGCGGGATGCCGCGCTTGGGCATATGGTGGCGGTTGCGGGCTCTTTCTCCACGATGCGGCCGGTGCTGGCGGGCAGTGACCGCACATCGAAGCAGCGCGAATGGCCCGAGCGGCAAGCCCGCAGCCTGTTCAGGCGCAAGGCGGAGAACCTCGCTTCCTGCGGCGTCGACCTCATCATGATGGAGATGATGCGTGACACGGATTATTCCGTCTGGGCGAGCGAGGCCGCGCTGGCCACGGGCCTGCCTGTGTGGATCGGCATTTCGGCGGAGCGCCATGATGGCGGCAGGCTCACCGGCTTTGGCCGCGAGGACCAGCCGCTCGAAGATGTGATCCGCGCGCTCACCGCCCTGAAGCCCGCCATGATCTCCATCATGCATTCCTCGCCCAATGACACGGACGAGGCCATCGACATCCTGCGCAGGCATTGGAGCGGGCCCATCGGCGCCTATCCGGAAAGCGGCTACTTCAAGATGCCCGAATGGACCTTCGTCGACATCATTCCGCCGGAAGAACTCGTGGCCAGGGCGCGATCCTGGCGGCGCAAGGGGGCTGTGGCTTTTGGTGGCTGCTGCGGCCTCGGGCCTGAGCATATCGCCGCCCTCAACGCGGCCTTCGCATCATGAAAACCGGGTCCTGCCTGTGCGGCGCCGTCGCTTTCGAAATCCATGGGCCGCTTCGCCCGGTCATCGCCTGCCACTGCGTCCAGTGCCGCAAGCAGACCGGAACCTATATGTCAGCCACAGCCTGCGCCGACGCGGACCTCGCATTCACCCATACCGACGGCCTCGCCTGGTACCGCTCCAGCCCGGAAGCGCAGCGCGGCTTTTGCCGGCTGTGCGGCTCGGCGCTGTTCTGGAAGGCCGATGGCAGCGGCACCACCTCGATTTCGGCGGGCGCCATCGATGGCCCGTCCGGCGCTCCGCTTGACGGCCACATCTTCTGCGATAGCGCTGGCGACTATTACGAGATTTCAGGCGGCTCCTACCGCAAGGACCGCTGGTAGCGGAAAGGCAGTCGTCGGAATTGTTCCGCCCATCCTGGTGGCTTGCGGTTTCGCAGCGGCGGTTGCGCGGAATTTTCTCAGTACAGCGATGGCTTCTTCTCGCGCGTGATCCGCTCGGAGGCTCCTGAGCCCAGCGATTTCACGCCAGCGTCGGTCACCGTCGTGGCAATGAAGCCGTCCCAGGCCGAAGCCCCGGCGGGCTTCCCGCTCCGGATCGAATCGATCCAGGCCTGGTTCTGGATGCGGTAAGCGGCGGCGAAGCGCGGCCGCCAGTCGGCGGCGATGCCGGTGGCCGTCACGCCGGCGTGGCGGATTTCCGTGGAAAGCGCCGGCCCGAAGGCGATCGTGCCGGTTTCACATACCACTTCGCCCCGCACCTCATAGCCATATTGCGCGTTGAGAAAGAGCTCGACATCGACAAGCTGGCCATCGCTGGTTTCGAACACCGCCAGCAACGGGTCATGGAAATGCGCCAGCGATGACCGCCGCGCCCGGAACACCTGCACCGAGACGAGTTCCGCGGAGAGCAGGAAGCGCGAGATATCCACCTCATGCACGCAGGAATTCACGATGGCCGCCGCCTCGTTGAAATGCGGCGGCGCCGACAGGTTCCGGTGAACGCAATGCACCGCCAGCGCCGCGCCGAAGCGTCTTGAATCGATCAGCGCCCTGGTTTCCGTGTAGCCGGGGTCAAACCGGCGCATGAAGCCCAGCTGAACGAACCGCCGTCCGGCGGTGAGTTCCGCCTCGATCACCCGCAGGCCTTCGGCGGCGGTGGGCGCCAGCGGCTTTTCGCACAGCACCGGCTTTGCCGCCTTGATGCAGGCAATCGCATAATCAGCATGGGTTGCATCGGGGGAGGCGATGAGCACCGCCCCAATCTCAGGATCGGCGATCAGCGCCATCGGGTCGGCGATAACGCGCCTTGCGCCGCTTTCACGCGCCGCGGCTTCGGCCCGCCCCATGTCGGCATCGCAAACCGCCACCAGATGCGCGCCCGCCACCTGGCCCGCGATGATCCGGGCATGATCAGCACCCATGATGCCCGCGCCGATGATGCCAACGCCGATGCTCATATGCATTCCTCCGGAAAAACGCTGCAAGCATACGCCACAGCGCCATAGGTAGCCAGCCTCGATGGCCCCGTTGCGCCCCGCGGCGTCCGCGCCTACGCTTGCTCTTCGTCAAATCTTCGCCCGGAGCCGCCCCATGTATGAATTGTCCGCCGCCGAACTGGCCAGAAGGCTGCGCAAGGGCAAGGCCGATCCGGTGGCCGTGGCCGAGGAGGTCTTCACGCGCATCGCCACCGCAAGCGACCAGGCGATCTTTACCGAAACCCTGAAGCCCCGCGCCATGGCGGAAGCCCGCGCCGCGGCCCGCCGCCTCAAGGCCGGCAATCCGGCGAGCCTGCTCGACGGCGTGCCGGTGGCCTGGAAGGACCTCTTCGACATCGCCGGCCGGGTGACCACGGCGGGCTCGGTGGTGCTCAAGTCCGATCCGCCCGCCAGGCGCGATGCCGCCCTGGTGGCGGCGGCCAAGGCCGCGGGGCTCGTCTCGGTGGGCTGCCTCAACATGACCGAATTCGCCTATTCCGGCATCGGCCTCAACCCGCATTACGGCACGCCGCGCAACCCGCATGACCGGCAGGTGCACCGCTCGCCTGGCGGCTCTTCCTCGGGAAGCGCGGTCGCGGTGGCGGCGGGCCTGGCGCCGCTGGCGATCGGCACCGATACCGGCGGCTCGATCCGCGTTCCCGCCGCCTTCAACGGCATCGTCGGCTACAAGTCATCGACCGGCCATTATCCGATGGACGGCGTGTTTCCCCTCTCGCGCACGCTCGACACGCTGGGCCCGCTGGCGCGGAGCGTCGAGGATTGTGTGCTCGCTGATGCGGTGCTGCGCGGCCTCAGGAAGCCCAAGGTCAAGGAGACGGGGCCCAAGGGCCTCACCATCCTGGTGCCCGAAACGGTCATGCTGGAGGCCTGCGAAGACGCCGTCGTGGCCAATTTTGAAGCCGCACTCGCCAGGCTTGCCAGGGCCGGCGCCAAGGTCCGGCGGATCAAGATGCCGGTGCTGAAGGACATCCTCGATCTGATCGCCGCGCGCGGCCATGTTCTGGGGCCGGAGGCGCTGGCCCTGCATTGGGCGCGCGTCAAAGGGCCGGACGCGGCGCGCATGGATCAGCGCGTCGTGAGCCGTATCCTGTCAGCCGAGAAGATGACCGCCGTCGATCTCGTGCTGGTGATGCAGGCGCGCGCCCGGATGATCGCCGAAACGGCGGCTCTTATGGGCGAAGCGCTGGTCGCCTGCCCCACGGTTGCGCATGTGGCCATGCCGATCGCGCCCCTTGAGGCCGATCCGGACACGTTCTTCCGCGCCAACGCCAAGACGCTGCGCAATACCATGCTGGGGAATTTCCTTGACTGGTGCGGCGTGTCGATTCCCAGCGGCAGCGATGCGTCCGGCATGCCCACGGGCTTCCTGCTGTCGGCGAGCCATGGCCGCGACAAGCAACTGCACGGCGCGGCGCTGGCCGCCGAGCATGTCATCCGGCCCGCTTGATCCTGATCGTCTATTGCACGGCCCCGCGGGCATCGACCCGGACGGCGCCCAGAACCTCCTCTCCGCTCACGAACACCACCTTGTCGAACAGGTTGGTGACCGGGCACACGTGATTTGGCGTGATGCGGATCAGGTCTCCGACTTTTGGCTTGTGGTTCAGCTTCGAGATGTCGAGGAAGCCGTGTTCCTCCGACATGGCATAGACCTGCGCGCCTGACAGCGCCCGCACCTCGCCATAGCCCTCCAGCCCCAGGAGATCGCTGGTCAGCGCCTTGGAGCCGGCATCCGTCATGGCGCGCTCGCCCGTCGGCACGCTCACCACCGTAGCCAGCACGCTCAGCGCGCAATCCCCGGGCGCCGCCGCGCCCGCCGCCACCTGCATGCGGTCATTGTAGATATAGGTTCCGGCGCGGTATTCGCTGATCTCGGCCAGGCCATCATCCTTCCACATGTCGGGTGTGCCGCCGGTCGAGACGGCGGGAACGCCAAGCCCCGTCCGGTCAAGGCCGTGGCGCGCCGCATCGAGAAAGTGTTGCATCTTCTCCCGCGCGCCGTTCTTGGGCAGCGTCATCAAACCGCCGAAAACGAGACCGGGCTGGCGGTCGATGGCCTGGGCAAGGTTCACCGCCGCCTCCGGGCTCTGCACGCCGTTGCGGCCGGCGCCGGTGTCGCATTCGACCATTACGGATAAATCCCGCCCCGCCGCCCCGGCGGCGTGCGACAGGCCAGCGAGCACCGCTTCGTTGTCGGCTAGCACCTGGATGGCGGTGCGCCGCATCAGCTCCGCCAGGCGCTCCAGCTTGTGATGGCCCACAATGTTGAAGGTGAGCAGCATGTCATCGATGCCGGCCTCCGCCATGGCTTCCGCCTCGCCCAGCTTCTGCACGGTGACGCCCCTGGCGCCGAGCGCCACCTGCGCCCGGGCAAGCGGCGCCAGCTTGTGAGTCTTGATGTGCGGCCGGTTGGCGAAGCCCGCCTTGTCGCAGCGCGCCTGCCAGCGCCTCAGATTGTTCTCGACGACCCCGATGTCGATCACCGGCACCGGCGTCTCGAGGTCTTCGAGGCGGCGGCCCACGGCCTCGAACTGGAAGTAATTCAGAATGTCCATGGGCGCGGCTCCTCTGGTGGATGATGAAGTCTAGCACCCGGCGGGCGTGGCGCGAAGTGGCGCAAAGAAGCGCTTGCCATGGAGGCCGCCTTGGTGCTGAAAGCCGCTGGACGGAGAACAAGACACCGTGGAATTCGTGCAGTCCCTGCTGACCGGCGACGCGCTGTGGGCGCTGGGCCAGGTCATTATGATCGACCTCGTGCTGGCGGGCGACAACGCCGTGGTGATCGGGCTTGCCGCGTCGGGCCTTCCGAGGGACCAGCGCAACAAGGCGATCCTCGTTGGCATCATCGCGGCCACCGTGCTGCGCATTGTGTTCGCCGCTCTCACCACACAGCTTCTGCAAATCCTCGGGCTGATCCTGGTCGGCGGCATCCTGTTGCTCTGGGTGTGCTGGAAGATGTGGCGCGAGCTGCGTGACGGGCATGGCGAGGAAGAGGGCTTGGAGGCGGTGACCGGCGAGGATATCAACGCCGACGGCACCATCGGCGCGCCCCCCGGCCGCAAGAGCTTTGCCCAGGCCGCCTGGCAGATCATCATCGCCGACGTTTCGATGTCGCTCGACAATGTGCTGGCGGTGGCCGGTGCGGCGCGCGAGCACCCTGGCGTGCTTATCATCGGCCTGGCGCTGTCGGTCGCCTTGATGGGGCTGGCGGCCTCGGTGATCGCCAAGCTGCTGCAGAAGCACCGCTGGATCGCCTATCTCGGCCTCGCGGTGATCCTCTATGTCGCGCTCGACATGATCTATCGCGGCATTCTCGAAGTCTATCCGGCGTTGATGTGACCCATTCCAAAGGCAGCCAGACATGACCATCAGCTTTCATGATCTTTCGAAGTTGACCGCCGCGGAGCGCGCCGGGCTGTTGCGGCGCACCGAGGCCGATCTCGCGCAGTTCGAGGACAAGGTGAAGCCGATCATCGAGGCGGTGCGCCGTGACGGCGATGAGGCGCTGGCCCGTTTCGCCCGCGAATTCGACAAATCCCCGGTCGAGGCCCATGCCATCGCCGCCACCGAGGCGGATTTCGCGCGCGCCGAGAAGACGCTCGATCCCAGGGTGCGCGAGGCCTTGGCCTTCATGGCGGTGGCGATCCGCAAGTTCCACGAAGACCAGAAGCCCGAGGAAATGTGGTTTCACGAGATCCAGCCCGGCGTGTTCGCCGGCGACCGGACGACGGCCATTCCCTCCGTCGCCTGCTACATTCCGCGCGGCAAGGGGGCGTTTCCGTCCTCGGTTCTGATGCAGACCACGCCGGCCAGGGTGGCGGGGGTCAAGGACATCGTCATCGTCACGCCGCCGGGGCCTGACGGCCACATCGATGACGCCACGCTGGTGGCGGCGCGCATGGCCGGCGTCTCGCGGGTGTTCAAGGCGGGCGGCGCGCAGGCCATCGCGGCTGTCGCCTATGGCACCCGCACGGTGCCGAAATGCAGCAAGGTGGTGGGGCCGGGCAGCCCCTGGGTGGGGGCGGCCAAGCGGCTGGTCTCGCATCTGATCGACGTCGGCACCCCGGCGGGGCCCAGCGAACTGGTGATCTTCGCCGATGACACCGCAGATGGCCGCCTTGCGGGCCTCGACCTGATCATTGAATCCGAGCACGGGCCGGACTCATCGGCCTTTCTCGTCACCTGGAGCCGCCAGGTGGCCGAGGACGCGATGCAGGCGATCCCCGAATTCTGGAAGCAGATGGGCGCCCAGCGGGCCGGCTATTCCAAAACCGTGCTGGGCGGGCCGATGGGCGGCATCGTGCTGGCGCGTGACGAGGAGGAGGCCATCGCCTTCTGCAACGACTATGCGCCTGAGCATCTCGGCGTCCACTCGGACGAGCCCTTCCAGTATCTGGGTCGCCTCGAGAATGCGGGTGAAATCCTGCTCGGCCGCCACACGCCGCCGACGCTCGGCAACTTCACGATCG
>NZ_JBJTER010000085.1:0-34284 GCF_046093005.1 Aestuariivirga sp. | reverse complement strand
GGAGTCGCACACGAAGCTGTCATACTGGTAGATTTCACGGGCTTTGCCAATGAACACCGGCACATCCAGCAGAGCAGCGATCTCCGCCTCGCGGTGCTGGTTCTGGCGCTTCCTGTATTCGGCGAAGGAAATGCCGCCCTTGTCCGGATTGCCGGGCTTTCCGAGATAGGTCGACAGGGGCTTCAGGTGATCGAACGTGATGTTGGACTGGATGTGGATCGAATCCGACAGCAGCAGGTCGCGCAGGAAGGGCACCCGCATCGCCTCGCGCTTGAAGTTATCGACAATGTGCTCGCCCATGTAGCGGGTGCCGATCCGGTAATCGACCGAATAGTGGTACCAGCCCGATTCCTGCAGCACGTTGGACAGCGTCGTCTTGCCCACGCCGGACATGCCGAATATGGTGACTGCCTTCCGCGGCCTGTTGGCGAAATCCTTGCCCGAGGTGAAACGCATGTGCGTTCCATAGCGGAAGGCATGGGGCGGGAGCAACTGGCGCGATGTGGAAGGAACCATGATCGGCGAAGGCCACGCGGGAGAGACCTGGTACGAGGCCACCGCCAATCGCGGCGCGGCGCGGGAACCCTTGCGGGGGGACCGGCAGGCGGAGGTCTGCGTCATCGGTGGCGGGTTGACGGGCCTCACCACGGCGCTGGAACTGGCCCGCGCCGGGGTGTCGGTCATTCTGCTCGAGGCCCGGCGCCTTGCCTGGGGCGCCTCTGGCCGCAATGGCGGCTTCGTGTCCAACGGCTTTGCCCAGTCAATGGGCGCGGTCGCGGCGCGGGTGGGGCCCGAAGCGGCGCGGGCGCTTTATGGCCTGTCGCGCGAGGGCACCGAATATGTGCGTAAGGCTGGCGCCGGCGTCATCATGGGCGAGGGCTGGCTCGGCTGCCTGCGCTATTCCGATCCGGCGGCCAAGCGGGCGGCGGTGGCGGAGATGCAGAACGGCTATGGCCAGGAGATGCGCTATCTGGAGATGGCAGAGACGCGGGAGCTGGTGAATTCAAGGCGCTATTTCCAGTCCTCCTATGATCCCACCGCCTTCCACATCCATCCGCTGCGCTATGCGGTGAGCCTCGCCGCGGCGGCCGAGGCGGCGGGGGCGGTGATCGCGGAGGGCTCGCCCGTTGCCGCAATCGCGCGGGATGGCGCTGCCCATGTGGTGCGCACGGCGGAAGGGCGGGTACGCGCGGCGCATGTGGTTTACTGCGTGTCCTCGCTCGGCCGCGGGCTTCACCGGCCAACCGGCCGCGCGGTGCTGCCGGTTGCCACCTATGTGGCGGTCACCCAGCCGCTCCGGCAGGATGTGATCCGTACACGGAGTGCCGTGTCGGACTCGCGCCGCGCCGGAAACTATTTTCGCCTTATCGACGAAGGCCGGCTGTTGTGGGGCGGGGCGATCACCACCCGCGTCTCGGAGCCCCGCCGCCTCGCTGAGCGCATGAAGCGGGACATGGTCTCGGTGTTTCCGGGGCTGGGAGCCCCGCGCATCGATTATGCCTGGGCCGGGCTCATGGGCTATGCCCGGCACTTCATGCCGCTGATCGGCGGCGATGGAACCGGTCAATGGTGGGCCACCGCTTTCGGCGGCCATGGCCTCAACACCACGGCGATGGCCGGGCTGCTCGTCGCCCGCGCCATTGCCGCGAAGGATGACGAATACCGCCGCTTCGCGCCATTCGCGCCGCAATGGGCGGGCGGGCCTCTTGGCCGCGCCGCGGTGCAGTCCGGCTACTGGTACATGCAGCTGCGCGACCGGCTGGATGAAGCCCGGGCCGCCGGATAGAGCGCCCCGGACCGTTGCGCGGATTTTTCCGGGGTGGCGGCCAGCATGTCAAGAAAGTGTCGTCGAATCAGTGGCCTAGACAGGGTGTGGATGGCTCCCGGCTGGGCCATTCCGGCTATTGTGGAAGGTTTGGGCTGCCGCTATAAGCCCGCGCCAGCGGGGGTTCAGAGAGAGTTCGAGATGACTGCCACAGTCGGCGAAGACTACCGGCCCAGTGACGACGAGCCGTTCATGAATGAGCGGCAGCGCGACTACTTCCGGGCGAAGCTGATCGCCTGGAAGGAAGATATTCTTAAGGAGAGCAAGGAAACCATCGCGCATCTGCAGGACGAGAATCACGTGCTGCCGGATCTTGCCGACCGCGCCTCCTCCGAAACCGACCGCTCGCTGGAACTGCGCACCCGCGACCGCCAGCGCAAACTGATCGCCAAGATCGACGCGGCGCTGAAGCGCATCGACGACGGCTCCTACGGCTATTGCGAGGAAACGGGCGAGCCGATCAGCCTCAAGCGCCTCGACGCCCGGCCCATCGCCACGCTGTCGATCGAGGCGCAGGAACGCCATGAACGCCGCGAACGCGTCTACCGCGACGATTGACCTTACGTCAGGCGCGGGTTCAAGTTTTTTGGTTGCCCGTGAGAACGGCCGGTTGTACGGCATGGGTTCCCAAAACCAAAGGACAACCCTGATGAGAGTATTCGCCGTTTCGATTTGTCTCGTTCTGTGTGCCGTGGCTCCGGCCGTTGCCGGCCAGACTGAGGCTAAGGAATGCGCCGCAGGCCTCGACGACAAGAGCAAGATGATTTTCAACGCCGTGCTCCCCAAGGTGACGCCGGGAGCCAAGCTGAAAGGCGAACTCGCCTCAGCCACCAAGGAATTGGTGAAGTCCGGCAAGATCCCGCGGGCTGACGCCAAGGCGGCGGCCACCGCGGCGGCCAAGTGCCTCAAGCTTGGTCTGCAATAGATCCCTGCCGGGCCGCTGCCTTCTTACGGACATCTCCACCTTCTCGAAGCTCCGCTCATCGACGGGGCACACTGGAGCCGGTCTCCCGTGAAACGCTCCGAAGCCCGCCGCTCAACGAATGCCGCACACAGGGCCGCGAACTGGCGGCGGCACAGGCCGCGTTCGGCGGACAGGCAAGGCGCGTCCGCTATCCCGGCGCGGGAGTGAGAGGCGGCCAGCCGGCCATCAATCCCGCGGCGTCCATTGCGCCGGCCTAACCGCACGGTGGGTGGCGGCGGACTCATAGGCCGCTTCCACCAGCGCATAGGTCTTGAGATTGTCCTCGCCCGAGGTATCGGCGGGCAGTCCCGCCCGGAAACGTTCGAACATGTGGCGGTTGGTGTGTAAGACCGCTTCCTGCGAGCCATGCCAGGGGCGGCTCGTCCAGCTCAGCAGGGGGCTTCCCACATGGTCCTCGAAGCCGAGGCCCTGGGTGGTGATGGTGACCTTCTCGCCCTTGCGGAGAATGACCGAGCCGCCATCGCCCTCGATCTCCAGCATGGTTTCCGGGAACGGGTCGTCGTGGCGGCGCGCCGCATAGGTGGCCTCGACCACCGACACGGCGCCGGAACTGTGCCGCATCATGATTGTGGCGGTGTCCTCGGCCCTGATCTTCGGATTGCGCTTCTGGGTTTCGCAGCTCAGGCGATCGACCTCGCCAAGGAAATAGCGCGCGAGGTCCAGCACATGGATGCCGACATCCTGAATGACCAGTTTTTCCTCCTCGGCCAGATAGGGCTGGCCGCGGTAGACATCGAACCCGGTGCGCCAGGAGAGCCGGGCCCAGCTTGGCGTGCCGATGGTGCCCTGATCGATGATTTTCTTCACCGCGCGCATCGCCGTGCCGAAGCGGAAGTTTTCATGCACCGCCAGCCACGCCTTGTGCTTGCGCGCCGTGTCGACGATTGCCACGCAATCCTCCCAGGTCGGCGCGAAGGGCTTCTGGACCACGGCGGCGACGCCCCGCGCGGCGGCAATCGCCGCAAGTTCGCGGTGGGTGTCCATGCGGGTGGCGATGTCGAGGAGGCCGATGTTCACCGCATCGAGCATCTTTCCCATATCGGTGAAATGCGGAACGCCGAATTTCGCCCCGGCCTGCGCGGCGCGCGCCGGATCGCGGTCGCACACGGCAGAGAGAATGGCGCCTTCGGGCCGCAGGTCCGTCCAGGCGTTGAGGTGATTCTGGGCGTAAAATCCGCAGCCCACCATGCCGATTGCCACTGTGCCGGTCTTGGTCATGTCATGCCCTCCCTGATTGCCGTACCATAGACCAGTTCACGCCGGGCGCGCCGCCAAAAAAGAAGAACCCCGCCACTGGGTGGCGGGGTTCCAGACCTCCGGAGCGGGGAGGGCGAGACGGCTAGAATTCCTCCCAGCCGCCTTCGGGTGCCTCGGCCTTGGCCGCCGCGCCGCCGCCAGCCGCCGCCAGCTTGGTCTTGCGGACCGGCGCGCGGGGAGCCGGTTTGTGGCTTTCGCGGGCCTCTTCGGCCTGGGCGATCATGGCGTTGGCCGCCGTGGTGAAGCGCGACACGATCTGCGCCAGCTCGGTGGACTGCTGGGTGAGCGTGCGCGTCGCGGCGGTGGCCTCTTCGACCATCGCGGCGTTCTGCTGGGTAACCTGGTCCATCTGGTCGACGGCGGTGTTGACCTCCTGGAGCCCGGTTGCCTGCTGCTCGGCGCTGCGGGCGATCTCGGTCACGATACCGTTGATGTCGTTCACGCGCTCGATGATCTGGCGGAGCGACGTGCCGGTCTCGGCCACCAGCTGCACGCCTTCCTGCACCTGGTCACGCGAGGTGGAGAGGATGCCCTTGATCTCCTTGGCGGCTTCCGCCGAGCGCTGGGCAAGCGCCCGCACCTCGGAGGCCACCACCGCGAAGCCGCGGCCCGCCTCGCCGGCCCTGGCCGCTTCGACACCGGCGTTGAGCGCCAGCAGGTTGGTCTGGAAGGCGATCTCGTCAATCACGCCGATGATCTGGGTGATCTCCTGTGACGACTTCTCGATGCCCTGCATGGCTTCCACCGCGCGCTTGACGACGACGCCACTGCGGTCGGCGTCCTCCTTGGCGGCGGTCACCATGTTGCGGGCATGCTGGGCGCCCTCGGCGGTCTTCTTGACGGTGGAGGTGATCTCCGCCACGGCGGCCGCCGTCTCTTCGAGGTTCGCGGCCTGGTTCTCGGTGCGCCGCGACAGGTTGTCGGAGGCCTGGGCGATCTCCTCGGTGCCGGACTTGATGCCGAAGGACCCGCGCTTCACCGTGTTGATGGTGTCGGTGAGGCTGTCAGCGGCCGAGTTGAAGTACTGCCTCAGCTTGTCCAGCGTATCGGGGAACGGCTGGTCAATGCGGTGCAGCAGATTGCCTTTGGCGAGGTTCTCGAGGCCCTGGCCCAGCACGCTGATGATGTGCTTGGAGTTCTCATCGTTGCGGCGGTTCTGCACCGCTTGTTCCTTGAACACCGCGAGGGCACGGGCCATCTGGCCCACTTCATCGCCGCGCGCGGTGAAGGGCACCTCTTCTTCAAGCTGGCCGCCGGCCAGACGCGACATGGTTGCGGACATCGCCGTGATGGCGCGGACCACGAATTGATGCGCCGCCAGCAGGATCAGCACAATGGCGATGGCGATGGCGGCGTTCAAACCGGTCACCAGGTTGATATCGCTACTCGAGCTTTCAACGGTTTCCGTCTTGAGTTTGCCGACCCGACCGTTAACTTCGACCGCCTGGGCCGCCATGTAGGCGCCAAAGTCGATGAAATCATTGCTGAGCCTGTCGACGATCAGGCCGGTGTCGGCGCCGCGCTGAACGGCTGGAAGGAACTCGCCCCGGACGGTCTTCCAGAAACTGTCGTTGTACCGCTCGATTTTACCGAGGAACTCTGCCCATTCCGACTCACTCATGAGGGTGAGCTCGCTCGGGACATCTTTCCAGTGCTTCATACGGCTGCGGTACTCGGCTTCGAGGGAGTCCAGGCGTTCGCCGATCTTGTTCAGTATCGCCGGGTCGCCCTCAATGATGTGCATGTAGGCAAAGGCCTGCGCCGGGTAGACCGGCGGAGGCAGAATATCGGCCACGAGATCCTTGCCCTCGATGATGCGGTCATAGGCGGGGCTGCCGATCCGGATGTCGTTGATCGAGGAATAGGTCTGAAGCCCGAGGAATGCCAGCAGGCCGGCAATGACCAGGCCGAAGCCGACCATCAGCCGCTGAATGGTAAAGATACTGTTCTTCATGTGGTTTCCGCCGTGTTTACTCTTTGTTTGGGTTGGAAGGTGAAGGAGGCCCTTCAGACGGCCTTGTTGTGGCCCGAAGGGAGGGTGTCGTAAAAGGCATGAACGCCCGCCAGCGGTGCGCCGGTTTCAGTGAATTCGGCGCCATGACGCGACTGCATGGCCCAGCGTACGACACAGGCTACATCGCCCAGCTTTTCGTGGCGCAGGGTGAAAACATCCCCTGGCTTCAGCGAGATGACAGGATCGATGCTGAAACCGACGCCGCCCGCCGAGAGGTTGTGGACCCGCGCCCGGATCTCGCCGTGGCGGGTTGTGATCGTGGCGTCGAGGTTGCAATCGCGCCGGTCGGCGCGGCGGCGCTGGGAAAAGGCTTGCGTGCCCTCCAGACCGTTTTTCAGCGATATGCCCACGCCCATCACGCGCTCCTGCCACATCCAGTAGGGGACGCTAGGCCTGGAACGTTGTGTCAAACTTGAGGGCGGCGGCCGCGGGGGCGGCTGGCCGCATCGCGAAACCCGCTTGGAGGCGGGGGCAATTTCCTGTAACAGAATATTATGGGTTCAGTCCGTGCGATAGGCTTGGCCGGGGCAGTGGGGATGGCGTTGTCATGCGCCGCGCACGCGGATGCTGACGTCTTTGCGGCCGGGGCCTTTGATGTCGCCGCGCTTCAGCCGTTCGTGGCGCTCAGCGACGAGGCAATATTGTCGGCGGATGAAGTCAGCGGCTTGTCCTTGCAACGGGACCTGCGCATTGAGCCCGCTTCCGGCGCGAGCGGTTTTCTCGACTCCCTGAAATATAATCTTGAGCGGAAGGACGTATCGCAATTCGACGCCTTCAACGCGGACGTGTTCTGGGACCAGTCGGCGTCCATCAAATGGGACATCATCGCCGTCTATGGCCTGACCACCGCGTTCGGCCTCAGCAACTGGGAGTGGGGCTCCTCCGGTTTTCACTTCGAAAATGAGGGCTGGTTTGGCGAGGATACGAAATATGGCGGCATGGACAAGCTGGGGCACGCTTTCACTGGTTATCTGCTGAGCGACTATTTCTCGCAACGGATCGCGCATGAAGTATCGGACTCGAATGGCGCGATCGTCACGGGCGGCATCCTCAGCATGGGTCTCATGACCTATATCGAATTCTTCGACGGGTTTTCCGGCGGCCACGGCTTTTCCTATGAAGACCTGATCGCGGACGGCATTGGCGTGGGCTTTTCGTTTCTCCGCAACACCGTTCCCAACATGGCGGAGAGGGTGGATTTCCGGCTTGAGTATATTCAATCGGACTATTCGGACTTCGCCCCCTTCACCGACTATGCCGGGCAGAAATACGTGCTGGCGCTCAAGCTGTCCGGCTTCGAAAACTTCGAGGAAACGCCACTTCGCTTTGTCGAATTGCAGGCGGGCTATTTCACCCAGGGCTATACCGATGCCGAGCGGGACGCTGGAGTCGAACAGCGGCGTGAGCCCTACGTGGCGATCGGCCTGAACCTCAATGAGTTCCTTGGCGAAGTGCCGGAAGCGCGCGATACGCTGCCGGGGCTGGCCGCCAGCCGGGCGCTGGAATATCTCCAGGTGCCCTACACCTACATCCCCACCGCCACGCGCTGAGCCTGGCTCTCCATCAGCCGGCCGGCCAGCGTTTCCATGTCTGTTGCTTCGGCATTGGCGAAGGCGATGCGCAGGTACTGCTCCTGTCCGGGTCCGAACATCGATCCCGGCAGGCACAGGAGGTCATGCTCGCCGGCAAGGCGCATGGCCACCTGCCTGGCGGTTTCATCCGTGAACGGATGTTTGACATAGGCGAAAAGCGCCCCCGAGCTGACCAGCTCATAGCGCAAGCCCGGCCGGGCGAAGGCCTTGCGCAGCGATTCCAGCCGGTGCTGCATCATGGCGAGTTTGCCGCGCTTCCAGTCATCGAGCGAGGAGAGCGCGAACAGGGCGGCGCGCTGGGAGATGTGCGAGGTGCAGATCGCCAGGCAATCCATGATCTTCTCGATCTCGGCCAGGATGCGCGGCGACGCGGTGATGGCGCCCACCCGGTAGCCGGTCATCGCATAGACCTTGGAAAAGCTGTAGAGATGGATGAACGCCTCGTCCCAGCCGGGCGTCGCGAACAGCCGGTGCGCGGGCGCGGGTCCGGCCCGGAAATCCTTGTAGGTCTCGTCGATCACCAGCGCGATGCCGTGCCGGCGCGCCAGTTCGAAAAAGCCCTGAATCACCTCCGGCGGATAGATGGCGCCGGTGGGATTGTTGGGCGAGCAGAGCACGATGGCCCTCGTTCGGGCGTCGATGAGCGGGGCCGCGTCCCCGGGATCGGGATGGGTCCGGCCCGCCGCGACGGCGGGGATGAGCCGCGTCTCCAGCCCCAGCATGCCGAGCCACATGGTGTGATTGAAGAAATAGGGGGCCGGGATGATGACGTTGTCGCCCGCCGAGGCGATGGCCATCAGGGATGCGGCAAAGGCCTGGTTGCAGCCCGCCGTGACGCAGACGTTCTCGGCCGCGACCGCGCCCTGGTAGTCAGCCGAGAAATGCGCGGCGATGGCGGCGCGCAGGGCCGGAATGCCGAAGATATCGGTGTAGAGGCCGATGCCCGGCTCATGCGCCAGCCGGGCGACTTCGTCATCCAGCGCTTCGGCGCACGACCAGCTTGGCACCGCCTGGCAGAGATTAAGCAGCTTGCGGTTCCGCAGCCCCGGCCTCACCCAGCTCTGCGCCTCCATGATCGGCGGCGCCTCGATCCGGTTGACGGCGGGATTGACGGCATAGGTCATGATGGGGCACCAACGATCTGAAGATAAGCTGCGGATGCGCCGGAACATGCCGGGGGCCGCCAGGAGGTGCAAGCATGAAAGCGATCCGGATCAGCGAAACCGGCGGCCCCGAGGTCATGAAGCTCGAGGAGATCGAACTCGGCAAGCCCGGGCCGGGCGAGGTGCGGGTGCGGCAGACCGCGATCGGCCTCAACTATATCGACACCTATCATCGCTCCGGGCTTTATCCGGTGGCGCTGCCCTCCGGGATCGGGCTCGAGGCGGCGGGCGTGGTCGAGGAACTGGGGCCGGGCGTCTCTGGCCTCGGGGTGGGAGACCGCATCGCCTACGGCACCGGACCGATCGGCGCCTATGCCGGGGAGCGCAACCTGCCGGCCGCCAGGCTCACCAGGCTGCCGCCCTCGATTTCCGACGAAACCGCCGCCGGCATGATGCTGAAGGGCATGACGGTGCGCTATCTGGTGCGGGCCACCTACAAGGTCGAGCCGGGTGACACCATCCTGCTCCATGCGGCGGCGGGCGGCGTTGGCCTGCTGCTGAGCCAATGGGCGAAGGCGCTGGGCGCCACCGTCATCGGAACCGTGGGATCTGAAGAGAAGGTGGCGATCGCCAGAGCTCATGGCTGCGACCATGTCATCAACTATTCCTCCGAGGACACCGTGGCGCGGGTGAAAGAGATCACCGGCGGCAAGGGCGTTCCGGTGGTCTATGACGGGGTGGGGCAGGCAACGCTGATGACCTCGCTCGATTGCCTCAGGCCGCGCGGGCTTCTGGTGAGCTTCGGCAATGCGTCGGGCCCGGTGAAGGCGCTCGATCTCGGCCTGCTGGCGGCCAAGGGCTCGCTTTATGTGACGAGGCCCACGCTGATGACCTACACGGCGTCTGACGCCGACTTGAAGGAAACCGCCGATGACCTCGTTCAGATGGTGGCCAGCGGCAAGCTGAAGGTGCCGGTCAACCAGCGTTATGCGCTGGTCGACGCGGTGCAGGCCCACCGCGACCTTGAGGCGCGCCGCACCACCGGAACCACGGTCCTGCTTCCATGATGGCAGGCCGGGGCGAGCAGCTTACGCTCGCGCTCAGCAACATCGAGGAGCTGGCAGCCCGCGGGCAGCTGGCGCGGGCGGAGGCGCTGGCGCGCCAGCTGGTGGCCGCCAACCCGCTTGTGGCCGCCGCGCATTTCACGCTGGGCATCGTGCTGCAATCGGCGGGCCGCTTCGAACTGGCCGAGCCCGCCCTGGCCCGCGCGGTGACGCTCAATGGCCGCAACATCGACTATGTCCTGAATTATGGGCTTTGCCTGCTGTTGATGGGGCGGGTGGCGGAAGCAGCGCCGCTTTATGAACGTGCGCTGGCGCTGGAGCCACGGGGGTTTCAGGCAATCTGGCGCTATGGTTCCTTCGAGGCCCGGCTCGGCCACATGGAGGAGGCGCTGCGGCGCTACGAATCCGCACTGGCCAGGGCCCCGGAAGCCGCCCGCCACGCCATCAGGCTCGATATTCTGGAAGCGCTGCTCTCCCTCGGGCGGGTGGAGGAGGCCCTGCGGCGCATCGCGCATGAATTCGCGGCGACGCCCTACAAGGCGCGCTATCTGTGTCTCAAGGCCAGCGCCGGGCGCCACGAGGCAGGCTCTGAACTCGATCGCGACATCGCGCGGCTGTTGGAGTCACCAGGCCTCGCGCCGGAGGAGCGCAGCGACCTGATGATCCGCCAGGGCGTGATGCTGCAGGCGAGCGGCCGCCACGACGACGCCTTCGCCACCATGCTGGCAGCGAAGAAGCTGCTGAAGGCGCCCGCCGTCACGCCGGCTTTCACCGCCGAGGTCGAGGCCCGCATGGCCGCCTTCACGCCGGAGCGTGTGCAGCGGCTCATCGCGCGTCATGGCCGCAGCCGCTTTCGCCCGATCTTCGTGGTCGGCCTGCCGCGCTCGGGCACCACGCTGGCGGCGCAGATCCTGTCTTCGCACAGCAAGGCCGGCAACGCGGGCGAGCTCGAAACCATGACTTATGCCGCGGCAAAGCTGGCGGACGGCCGCCCGCTGGCCGAGATTGAGGCGGCGCTGGAGCGGATGGGAGACGCGAAGATCGACGCCATCGCGAGCCTCTATGAGCAGGCCATGGGCTTCGTGGTGCCGGGGAGGGAACGCCCGGTTGACAAGATGCCGCTCAATTTCCGCTTTGTGGCCGAGGCATCGATATTGTTCCCGGGGGCCCGGTTCGTGCATTGCACGCGCCATCCCGCCGATACTTTCATGTCGGCTTTCCAGACCGAGATGAATCCGGCCCATTCCTACAGCTATGACCCCGCCGACTATGCCGCCTATCACCGGCAATACCGCCGACTGATGGCGCATTGGCACAGCGCCTTGCCGGGCCGGGTGTTTCACCTCTCCTACGAGACGCTGGTGACCGAGCCAGAACCGGCCATTCGCGCGCTGCTTGATTTCGCCGGGCTTGGTTTCGAAGCCGCCTGCCTGGAGCCGGAGCGTAACCCGGCTGCCGTCACCACTTTCAGCCGCCTGCAAGTCCGTTCAGGCATCAATGCCGCCTCGGTGGGGCGCTGGCGGCCCTATGAGAAACACTTGCGCCCGATCCTGGAAAGCATGGCGGCGTGAGGTTGCCGCCGCGGGGCGCCTTGAAATGAAAATGCCACGGTCGCGCCGTGGCATTTTGCGGTTCAGGGCGGGCCGCCGCGCTGGCCTGGCGGGCGGAAATCAGAGCACGATCATGTGCCGCGCTTCCGGCGTTGTGGGGCTCATCGCCGAGGGCCGCAGGCGGCCCGGCAGGATCGCCACGTCATAAAGCTCCTCGACCACGCCCTCGATCGACAGCGAGTGCACGGCTTTTCCAGACTGCAGGTCAATGACCTGGATGCCGCATACCGGGTTTAGCTTGTGGCGCTCCAGCTGGGCATCAAGGTTCAGGCCGGACAGCGTTTTGCTGCCGCGCGGTTTCGAAAGCCCCACCACCGCGAAACCATCGAGGAAGCTGAGCCCGCGCAGATAGCCCGGGCAGAAGGTGACGGGCTGGAAGCGGCCGCTCGGCCTGTCGACATAGCCAAACTCGCCGGTGCCGGAATTGTGCAGCCACAGCATGCCGCCATGATAGCGCGGCGAATGCGGCATGCTGAGGCCATCGCTCAGCGTTTCGCCGGTGCCGACATCGATCACCCGGCCGCCATCGGCGCGGCGATCACGCCAGCCGTCGCGCTTGTCGCTGGGGGCGAGAAGCGAGACGCAGGCCGGCGCGCCTTCCTTCATCGCGAGGCCGTTCAGGTGGCAGCGGTCCTCTGGCATGATCTGGGTGATGAAGGAGGGTTTCCAGACCACATCAAAGCTGCGCTCGGCGCTGACCGCGGCAAGGCAGTTGAAGACGGTGTTGGCGAACATCAGCCGCCCGTCGCCGGCCACCGCCATGTCATGGGCATCAACATCGCCGGTGAAATAGACGGTGCGCGGCATATAGAGCGCATCCGGCCCCTGTTCGGCGGTGGGCTGGCCCGCCACTGCGTCGGTGAAGCGGATAATCTGGCTGTCGGCGCTGACCCACAGGCTGCTGTTATGGACAGTCAAGCCCTGGCACTTGCCGATGCTGCGGTTGAACACCCACAGCCGGCCATCCGGCTGGGCGCCAAAGAAGAAAAGCTTGCCCGCCTGATAGGTGGAAACGGCAAGGCTGCAGCGGTGTTCGGTGAGCCACGCCGTGAAACCCGGCGAAGCGGTTGCTGTGAAGGGCGGGCTGCCGCCGGGCTCATCTACCGCCTGCCCGGCCATGCGTGAGGGTGCATTCATGACAGGCATCGTCCGTCACAGAGGTTGCGCGGGGCTTACGTTTGGGCAGGTGACGGATCGGGAGGGTGGTGGGTGGTACAGGGATCGAACCTGTGACCCCTACCATGTCAAGGTAGTGCTCTACCGCTGAGCTAACCACCCACGCTGAACGATGACGGCGACCCTCATAGCTGGCGGGCAGGCGGGGCGCAAGCCCTGGCCGTCAGGCGGCCATGAGCCGTTCGACCTCGTTCACCAGATCGCGCAGGTGGAAGGGCTTGGACAGCACCTTGGCGTCCTTCGGGGCCTTCGAGTCCGGGTGCAGCGCCACGGCGGCAAAACCGGTGATGAACATAATCTTGAGCGAGGGATCGAGCTCCGAGGCGCGGCGCGCCAGCTCGATGCCGTCCATCTCCGGCATCACGATATCGGTGAGCAGCAGATCGAAGCTGGTCTGCTTGATTTCCTCATAGGCGCTCATGCCCTCGCTGAAGCATACCACCTCGTGGCCGGCCTTCTGCAAGGCCTTCACGAGGAAGTTCCGCATGTCATCGTCGTCTTCGGCGAGGAGGATCTTTGCCGTCGTCTTCATGGCCGTCACGCGTTTCAGACCTTTTCCAGACTTTGAGGGAAGAGTCTAAACTATCGCCGCACTCGCCGCAAATGGCTCCAGCCGGAAGTCCACCGCCGCCGCGAATAGGCCTTGCAATGGCGGGATATATGATCCATATGTCGTTTTATCGATACTTGGGCCGGACGATTGGCCGCTTCGCACCCCTTAGGGCCGCGCACGCAAGACTCCTCCAATTCTCGACCATGGTCTTGCCGTGATTTCAAACGTCGCGCAGGGCTCACCCTAACCAAACCTAAGGAAGACCCCATGAATACGGGTACTGTGAAGTGGTTCAACGAGCAGAAGGGCTACGGCTTCATCCAGCCGGACAATGGCAGCAAGGATGTGTTCGTTCACATCTCGGCCGTTGAGCGCGCCGGTCTGCGCACGCTGAAGGAGGGCCAGAAGGTCTCCTTCGAGATCGTGACGGACAAGCGCACCGGTCGCAGCTCGGCTGGCAATCTGACCGCCGCCTGATCGCTTCGAACGATATTCACGCAACGTGCCCGGCCGAGAGGCCGGGCATTTGTTTTTATGCAATGCACAATGTCTGGCGCAAGAATCATGCATTGATTGCATGGAGATAGCCGGTTTGCGGCGATGATTCGTCCGCTTGCGACACCTTAACGGCGGTTAACCGATTGGCCCGCATTAAGGCATGATCTGCAATAAATCCGCCAAATTCAATGCATAACTGGCGGGACATTCAGCGTGGTTACACGAGGTTTTCGCTGATTTCTGGTCATGCGATTTTTGCATGATAGATCAGCCAGGGATGGGCTGGTTTTGTTGCGATGCAGCAATACATATGCACCATCCAGTAGACAGCACTGTGACCGGCACAACGGCAGATTATGAGGAGAACGAACATGACCACCATCACCTATGGCCGCGAGACCATCCGCAATGGCGGTTTCAGCATGGGCGCGGGCCTGCTTGGCCGCGTCAGGACCTATCTGGCCCGCAGCCGCGCCGAGCGTCAGCTGGGCGAACTCGATGACCGCTTGCTGGCCGACATCGGCCTCAAGCGCGCCGAGATCTCCAGGGTCGTGTGGGGAGCCTAGCCGCTCCCCCCGGCCCGCTGAAACATCAGCGTCGCCCACTCGCCGCGGCAGATGCGGCCCCTGAGGATGAGCCCGCGAGAGCGGTAGACGGCGGCGATCCAGCGCATCTGGTCCAGTGTCAGTCCTGACAGGATGAGTTCGCCGCCTGGGGCGAGGGCGCGCGCAAGCCCCGTGGACAGCGCCACCAGCGGGCGCGCCAGGATGTTGGCGAAGATCAGGTCATAGGGGCCGTCCGCGGCGATGCGCGGATTGGCAAGCCCCGCCGCCACGAAACTGATGACCGATCCCCTGGCCCCGTTGAGGGCCGCGTTGCCGCGCGTCACCCGCACTGCTTCCGGATCGATGTCGGTGGCGGTGACCCTTGTTCCGGCGCCCCGCGCCGCGGCGATGGCGAGAACACCGGTGCCGCAGCCAAGATCGAGGATCCGTTTCGGCCGCCGCCGCTTCAGCATGCGGTCCAGCGCCAGCAGGCAGCCCGCGGTGGTGCCGTGATGCCCGGTTCCGAAGGCGGTGCCGGCGTCAATCTCCAGCGCGATGCCGCCCGCCCTGCGGCGATCGCGGTCATGCGAGCCATGGAGAAAGAAGCGCCCCGCACTCACCGGAGAAAGCCCGTCCAGCGACTGGCGCACCCAGTCCCGCTCCGGCACGGGAGCGATCATGCCGGCGGCGAGCCCGTCGAAGCTGAGCGCCTCCGCCGCTTCTTCGGCGGAGGCGAAATAGAGCACGATTTCCCAGAGCGGCTCCGGTGAACTGATTTCGTTGATGGTGATGGCCAGCGGCTCAAACAGCGGGTTGGCTTCGAGCCGCGCGACCAGCGCGTCGGCGGCCTCGAAGCGGGCGGCGGGAACGGTGAGGGTGAAACGCGCTTCGGTCAAGACAGCAAGCCTTATTCCGCCGCCGCCAGGCCTTCGTCCTCGATCAGGAAGCCGCCGGACTGGCGCTGCCACAGCGCCGCGTAGAGGCCGCCCTTGTCGAGCAGCTCACGGTGGGTTCCCTGTTCGACGATCACGCCCTTGTCCATGATCACCAGGCGGTCCATGGCGGCGATGGTGGACAGCCGGTGAGCGACCGCGATCACCGTCTTTCCCTCCATCAGCGCATAGAGGTTTTCCTGAATGGCCTGCTCGACCTCGGAATCGAGCGCGCTCGTCGCTTCGTCCAGCACCAGGACCGGCGCGTTCTTGAGCAGCACGCGCGCGATGGCGATGCGCTGGCGCTGGCCGCCGGAGAGTTTCACGCCGCGTTCGCCGACATGCGCCTCGTAGCCGCGCCGGCCCTTGGGGTCGATCAGCGTTGCGATGAACTCGTCGGCATGCGCCTTGCGGGCCGCTGTTTCGATGTCCGCCATGCTGGCGTCTGGCTTGCCGTAGCGGATATTGTCGATGACCGAGCGATGCAACAGCGAGGTATCCTGGGTGACGACGCCGATGGCGGCGCGGAGCGAATCCTGGGTCACATGAGCGATGTCCTGCCCGTCGATCAGGATGCGGCCCTGTTCGGTGTCATAGAAGCGCAGGAGCAGGCTGGTGAGGGTCGATTTGCCGGCGCCTGAGCGCCCCACGAGGCCCACTTTCTCGCCGGGTGCGATGTCGAGCGACAGGTGATCGAGCACCGGGCGTTCCCTGGCGACCAGCGGCTTGCCGTAGTTGAAGGTGACGTCCTCGAATTTGATCGCGCCTTTGGTCACCGCCAGCGGCCTGGCGCCGGGCGCGTCCGTGATGGCCCGCTCGCGCGCGATGGTCTCGATGCCGTCCTGGATGACGCCGATATCCTCGAACAGGGCCGCGACCTCCCAGATGATCCATTGTGACATGCCCTGCATGCGCAGCGTTAGACCCACCGCGAAGGCGATGGCACCCGTTGTGATCGAGCCCTGATGCCAGAGCCACACCGAGGTGGCGCCCATGGCAAAGATCAGAAAGCCTGACAATATCTGCAGGGTCGTCGTCAGCAGGGTGGACATGCGCATGGAGCGGTGGACCGCTCCAAGCATCCACTCCATGCCTTCGCGGGCATAGACATCCTCGCGGTCGGCATGCGCGAAGAGCTTTACAGTGGGAATGTTGGTGTAGCTATCAACGATACGGCCAGTCACCAGCGAGCGCAGGTCGGCCTGTTCCGCCGAGAGCTTGCCCAGCTTCGGAATGAAGTACCAGCCGGCCGCCACAAAGCCGGTGAGCCAGACGAGCAGCGGCGCCACCAGCCAGCGGTCGGCAGAGGCCACCAGCAGCAGCGCACCGAGGAAATAGATCACCACATAGACGAGAACCTCGGTGAGCCGCAGCACCGCGTCGCGCACGCCAAGTGCGGTCTGCATCACCTTCGTCGCCACCCGGCCAGCGAAATCATTGGCGAAGAAATCCATGCTCTGGCGCAGCACATAGCGGTGCGCCACCCAGCGGATGCGCATGGCGTAATTGCCACGCAGACCCTGGTGTACAATGGCCTCGCCAAGGAAGTTGAGCAGCGGCAAGGCCAGCAGCGCGATGCCGCCCATCAGCATCATGGTGTTGCCGTGCTCCTGCCAGAAGGTCGCGCGGTTCGCGCTCGTCAGCAGATCGACGAGATCGCCGAGAAAGGCGAAAAGATAGACTTCGAGCAGGGCGATCGCCGCCGACAGCAGCGTCGAGACCATGATCAGCTTCCAGAACGGCCGGGTGTAATGCCAGCAAAAGGCGGCAAACCCCTGCGGCGGCATTGGAGGCCGTTCAGGCGGAAACGGGTCGACCAGCGACTCGAGCCAGGTGAAAAAGCGGTTGATCAAGGAACGGACTCCGGAATGCGCGGCTTATAGTCCCGCCAGACCGTGGCGGAAAGGGGCCATCGCACCATTTCACGGGCCCATGTGTGTGGCGCCCTTCTGCGGTCGTGGGCAGGGTGATATGGCAGTCCCATGACGTCCTCCCGGCTGATCCCGCTCATCATTGCTTCCGCGCTGTTCATGGAAAACATGGACTCGACGGTGATCGCCACCTCGCTTCCGGCCATCGCAAAGGATCTCGGCACCGACCCGATCGTGCTGAAACTGGCTTTCACCACCTATCTGCTGAGCCTTACCGTGTTCATTCCGGTGAGCGGCTGGATGGCGGACCGCTTCGGCGCCCGGCATGTGTTCCGGGCGGCGATCGCCGTGTTCACCCTGGGGTCGATTGCCTGCGGCCTCGCCACCTCGCTGGGCGAACTGGTCGCCGCGCGCGGGCTGCAGGGGGTGGGCGGCGCCATGATGGTTCCGGTCGGGCGTATCATTCTGTTGCGCAGCGTGCCGAAATCGGAACTGGTGGATGCGCTCGCCTGGCTCACCATTCCGGCTCTGATCGGCCCGCTGGTCGGCCCGCCGGTGGGCGGTTTCATCACCGATCATTTCGGCTGGCGCTGGGTGTTCTGGATGAATGTGCCGTTCGGCATCGCCGCCATCATCCTGGCCACCGCGCTGATGCCCGATATCCGGGTGGAGCGCGTGCCGCCGCTCGACGGGCGCGGTTTCTTCCTGTCGGGAATAGGCCTGTCCTGCTTCATTTTCGGCCTCACGGTGATGGGCCGGGGCTTGCTGCCAGGCTGGACGCCAACCTTGCTCATGCTGATCGGAGCCGTGTTCATCGGCTTCTATCTGCGCCACGCACGCGATACGGCGGAGCCGATCCTCGACCTCCGCCTGACGCGGATTGAAACCTTCCGCGCCGGGCTTGTGGGCGGCAGCCTGTTCCGCATCGGGGTCGGCGCGGTGCCGTTCCTGCTGCCGCTGATGTTCCAGCTCGCCTATGGCATGAGCGCGTTCCAGTCCGGCCTGATCACCTTCATGGCGGCGGCCGGCGCCATCGCGATGAAGCTCGGCGCGGCGCGGCTGATCCGCCGTTATGGCTTCCGGACGCTGCTTCTGGCGAATGGCGTGCTGGCCAGCGTGTCGATCGCCGTCATGGGTTTTCTGTCAGCCTCAACGCCCTATGTGCTGGCGGTGGCGCTGCTGTTCGTGGGTGGCTTCCTGCGCTCCCTGCAGTTCACCGCGCTCAACGCCATGGCCTATTCCGACATCGACCACGCCCAGACCAGCCACGCGACCAGCCTCTATACCGTGGCGCAGCAACTGTCGCTGTCGCTTGGCGTGGTGCTGGCGGCTTTCGTGCTGGAAGCCGCCCAATGGCTGCGCGCCGAGGACACCCTGACGCCCGCCGATTTCACCATCGCCTTCACGGTTGTGGCGCTCTGTTCGCTTGCCGCGGTGTTCCAATATGCCGCGCTGTCTCCCCAGGCCGGGGCGAGCGTCAGCGGCAAGAAGGCGTGACGGACCACCCTATGGTCCTCTCCCGCAAGCGGGAGAAGACATGAGGGCTCTAGGCCGCGCCCTTGTCGCCCATGAGCTGCTTCAGTTCGCCGGACTGGAACATCTCCATCATGATGTCCGCGCCGCCGACGAATTCGCCCTTCACATAGAGCTGCGGAATGGTGGGCCAGTTGGTGTAGTCCTTGATGCCCTGGCGCAGCTCGTTGGAGTCGAGCACGTTGATGCCTTTGAAGGGCACGCCGAGGTGCTGGAGAATCTGCACCGAGCGCCCCGAGAAGCCGCACATCGGCATGTCCGGCGTGCCTTTCATGAACAGCACCACATCGTTGCTCTTCACTTCATTGTCGATCCACTGGTTGATGTCGGTCATGTTCATTCCTCCGGCGTGCTGGTTTGAAGTGCGAGGGCATGGAGTTCGCCGCCCATGCGGCCCTTGAGCGCGGCATAGACCATCTGGTGCTGCTGCACCCGCGATTTGCCCTTGAAGGCGGCGGACACCACATTGGCGGAATAGTGGTCGCCGTCGCCCGCCAGATCGCGGATCGTCACCACGGCATCGGGCAACGCCTCCCTGATGAAGCGTTCGATGTCGGCGGCGGACATGGCCATGTCGTCGTTCCCCCTCAGAGTTCGCCCGCCATGAAGGCCGGGAACCAGCCCTCATGCGCGGATCGCAATTCGCCCAGAGATATAGACGGGCCATCCCCGATCTTCAATGTGGCCGCCTGGCTGACGCTGCCGATGCGTTCCGCCGGCACCCCGGCGGCCCGGAGGTCAGCGCAGATCGCCTCCGCCTTGTCCCCGGCCGCCGTCACCAGGTAGCGCGCCTGGTCCTCGCCGAACAATTGCGCGTGGGTCATCGCCATGAGGCTGGCGCCCAGCCCGGAGGCCAGCGCCATCTCGATCGCGGCGACGATCAGGCCGCCGTCGGAAACATCGTGGACGGCGCTTAAGGTTCCCGCACGGATGAGCTTGCGCACCTCATCGCCATGGCGCTTCTCGGCGGCGAGGTCGACGGGCGGCGGCGCGCCGTCCTCGCGGCCCAGCACGTCACGCAGATAGATCGACTGGCCCAGATGGCCGCCAGGACCGCCCACCAGGATGATCGCCTCGCCCGCCGCCTTGAACGCGATGGTCGCCATGCGGGTCAAGTCCGGGATGAGGCCGATGCCGCCGATCGCCGGGGTCGGCAGGATCGCCTGGCCGTTGGTCTCGTTGTAGAGCGAGACATTGCCCGAGACGATCGGGAAATCGAGCGCCGTGCACGCCGCCGACAGGCCCTGAACGGCGCGCACGAACTGGCCCATGATCTCGGGCCGCTCAGGGTTGCCGAAATTGAGATTGTCGGTGATGGCGATGGGATCGGCGCCCACCGCGGTGAGGTTGCGCCAGCATTCGGCCACCGCCTGCTTGCCGCCCTCGAACGGGTCCGCCTCGACATAGCGCGGCGTGACGTCGGTCGAAACGGCGATGGCCTTGTTGCCCCTGATCCGCACCACGCCCGCGTCACCGCCCGGGATCTGCGCGGTGTTGGCGCCGATCAGGCTGTCATATTGCTCCCACACCCAGCGCCGCGAGCACATGTCGGGCGCGCCCACGATTTTCAGGATCGCCGCCCGCAGGTCGTCCGGGGGCGGGACATCGCTCAGCACCGGCTGCTTTGCGGGTTCCACCCAGGGGCGATCATATTCCGGCGCCTGGTCGGCCATCTGCTTGATCGGCAGGTCGGCCATCACCTCGCCCTGGTGCCTGATCACGAAGCGCAGCGTATCCGTGGTCTTGCCGACGATGGCGAAGTCGAGGTCCCATTTGCGGAAGATGGCCGCGGCCTCTTTCTCGCGGGCCGGGTCGAGCACCATCAGCATGCGCTCCTGGCTTTCCGAGAGCTTCATCTCATAGGCGGTCATGCCGTCTTCGCGGCAGGGTACGCGATCGAGGTCGAGTTCGATGCCGAGATCGCCCTTGGCGCCCATTTCGACGGCAGACGAGGTGAGGCCCGCCGCCCCCATGTCCTGGATGGCGATGACCGCGCCGGACGCCATCAATTCGAGGCAGGCTTCGAGCAGGCATTTCTCGGTGAACGGGTCACCCACCTGCACGGTGGGGCGCTTTTCCTCGGCTTTGCCATCGAACTCGGCCGACGCCATGGTGGCGCCGTGGATGCCGTCGCGCCCCGTCTTGGCGCCGAGATAGACCACCGGCAGGCCCACGCCCCTGGCCTTGGAATAGAAGATCGAATCGGCGCGCGCCAGGCCCACCGCCATGGCGTTGACCAGGATGTTGCCATTGTAGCGCGGGTGGAAATTCACCTCGCCGCCGATGGTCGGCACGCCGAAGGAATTGCCATAGCCGCCGATGCCGTGGACCACGCCCGACACAATGTGCCGCGTCTTGGGGTGGGTGGGCGCCCCGAAGCGCAGCGCGTTCATCGCCGCGATGGGCCTGGCGCCCATGGTGAAGACGTCACGCAAGATGCCGCCGACGCCCGTCGCGGCGCCCTGATAGGGCTCGATGAAGGAGGGGTGGTTGTGACTCTCCATCTTGAACACGATGGCATCGCCATCGCCGATGTCGATCACGCCCGCATTCTCACCCGGACCCTGGATCACCCGGGGTCCTTTGGTGGGCATGGTCTTCAGCCACTTCTTGGATGACTTGTAGGAGCAGTGCTCGTTCCACATGGCCGAGCAGATGCCGAGTTCGGTGAGCGTCGGCTCGCGGCCGATGAGCTTCACGAAGCGCGCGTATTCTTCAGGCTTGAGCCCGTGGCTCTTGACGAGCTCCGGGGTGATCTTGATGTCGTTCGGCAGGGTCATAAGGCGAGGCTTAGCCGCTCAGACCGTGAATCTCAAATGCTGACGCGCCGCCCCGGGGAAGGGGCGGCGCGCAGACGGGAAAAGCCTAATCAAACGAATCGCTTGGCGCGACCGGTTAATTCGCCGCTTCAATGGCCGCCGAGAGGTCGCGGTATTCCGCGCATGCCGTGCCGCAGCTCTTGGCGATGGCCGCCAGTTCCGCCATGGCCAGATCGATTCTGCCTGCCGCAATATAGCCTTCGCCGAGATATTCGCGGGCCAGGTTGAAGTTGGGATCGATCTCCAGGGCCTTGCGGTAATAGGTGATGCCGATTTCGAGGCGGCCGGCCTTGCGGTGGCTGTAGCCGGTGTAGTTCAGCACCCGTGGGTCCTGCTGGTTCTGCGCCACGGCCAGCACGGCGATGGCCCAGTCATAGTGACCCTGTTTGGCGAGCGCGCGGCCCTGCTGGTAAAGGTCCTCGTCGGTCAGCACCCCGGAGGTGGCCTTGACGCATTTCTTCTTGGTCTTGTTCCACACTTCGCCCTTCTTGCACTTCTGGTTGGCGGGCGAGGAACTGGTATCGTTATCGCTTCCGCCCCCGGCCGCATAGGCAGCGGTCGAAGCGGCAAGCAGGCCTGCGAAAAGCATTGCGAAGAATTTCAGCATTTCATCCTCCATACATCTGAGCTTTTATACGGCCCGACCGGTCCTCCGGACGCCTCCAGCGCGAAGTTTTTGATCAGCCGTCATCCTCCGGCGTCCAGCGGTAGATCCAGGCCAGCCGGCTCAAGGCGAAGCCGGGGCCGGCGGTTTTCAACACAAGGTTGCGCGCCGATGCCTTGATCCCGCTGGCGTGGTAGGCGCTTTTCATAGCGCGGGATTGTGCCTGAATGCGGGCAGTCCGGGGCTTTCGCCGCCGCTCGTAAGATGCGAAGGCCTGTCCGAGGTCCGTTGTCCGGCGCATTTCATCGCCCAGCACCACGGCGTCTTCGAGCGCCATCATGGCGCCCTGGGCCAGGAAGGGCAGGGTGGCGTGGGCGGCATCCCCCAGGAGCACCGTGTGGCCCGATGACCAGCCTTTGAGTGGCGGCAGGTCTGCCCCCGCCCAGCGCCGCCAGGATGGGGCCCTGGCAAGCAGGTCCGCGAGGGCGGGGCAAGCATCCGCGAGGTGTCCGCGCACCTCCTCGCCCGTGGCGGGGCTCTGCCAGCCGCCGTCTTGTGCCGCGCCGTCGATGGCCACCACGATGTTGAGGTGCCGCCAATTGCTGACCGGGTAATGGACAACATGAGCCCCGGGGCAAAGCCACAGCGTGACGCAATCCGGGATGGTTTCGGGTGGCAGTTGCGACAGCGGCAGCAGGCTGCGGTAGAGCGCCACGCCACGCAATTGCGGCTCGACGGCTCCACAAACGCCAGACCGCAACGCGGACCTGATGCCGTCGGCGGCGATCACCGCCGCCCCCGCGATGTCCTGGCCGTCCGCCAGCCGGAAGCCCTTGTCCGTCAGGCCATGCACCGCCAGTCCCGTGGCGAGCTCAATTCCCGGCTGCTGGCGCGCCGCCGTCAGCAACCCGGCCAGCAGATCGGCGCGGTGGCAGACGCGGTAGGGCGCGCCGAAGCTTTGCTCAAACGGCTTTCCCAGCCGGATGCGCTGCAGCAAGGCGCCTGACACACCGTCCCGCATATGGATTTCGGACGGGATGACACAACTCGCCTCGACGTGCTCCCAGGCGCCCAGCGCCAGCAGCGCGCGCACGCCATTGGGCGACATCTGCAGGCCCGCGCCCACCTCGGCGAACGCCATTGCCTGCTCGAACAGCCGCACGTGTTTCCCCGGCCGCGCCAGGCTGAGCGCGGCGGCAAGGCCGGCGATGCCGCCGCCGGCTACCAGCAGGGGAAGTTCCTTCATGGAGACCGATCCTAACCCATTTCCCGCCGCCCGGTGATGTGGCGCATTGAGCCTTGCTCTCGCCACAGCTTGCGCCTATTCAGCGGGCAGTTTCGAACGGGCATTGCCATGGGCTTCATTTCCGACTCGCTCAACCGTATCCAGCCATCCGCCACGATCGCCATTTCCAACAAGGCCATGCAGCTCAAGGCCGAGGGCCGCGATGTGATCGGCCTTGCGGCGGGAGAGCCGGATTTCGATACGCCGCGCAACATCAAGGATGCCGCGATTCGCGCCATCGAAGCGGGCAAGACCAAATATACGGCAGTCGACGGCATCCCTGAGCTCAAGAAGGCGATCTGCGACAAATTCAGGCGCGAGAACGGGCTCGATTACAAGCCCGCGCAGGTGTCGGTCGGAAGCGGCGGCAAGCAGGTGCTGTTCAACGCCCTGTTGGCCACCGTCAATCCGGGCGATGAGGTGATCGTGCCAACACCCTATTGGGTGAGCTATCCGGACATCGTGATGCTGGCGGGCGGCACCCCGGTGTTCGTCGCTGGCAGCCTGGCGCATGGCTTCAAGCTGCAAGCCGCCGACCTCGAGAAGGCGATTACGCCGCGCACCAAATGGCTGATCCTCAATTCGCCGTCCAACCCCTCGGGTGCTGCCTATTCTGAGGCCGAACTCAAGGCGCTCACCGATGTGCTGCTCCGGCATCCGCATGTCTGGGTGCTGACCGACGACATGTATGAGCATCTGGTCTACGACGATTTCCGGTTCACCACGCCCGCCCAGGTGGAGCCCCGGCTCTATGAACGCACGCTCACGATGAACGGCGTGTCCAAGTCCTATTGCATGACCGGCTGGCGCATCGGCTATGCCGCCGGGCCCGAGATGCTGATCAAGGCGATGGCCAAGCTGCAGTCGCAGTCAACGTCCAACCCGTCATCGATCTCGCAATGGGCGGCGGTCGAGGCGCTCAACGGCCCGCAGGATTTCATCGCCGCCAATAACAAGGTGTTCAAGCAGCGCCGTGACCTCGTGGTGGCCATGCTGAACCAGGCACGGGGCATCACCTGCCCGGTGCCGGAGGGCGCCTTCTACGTCTATCCGTCCTGCCAGGGCGTGATCGGCAAGACCGCGCCGTCCGGCAACCCGATCCGCACCGACGAGGACTTCGTCACGGAGCTTCTTGCCGCCGAGGGCGTGGCGGCGGTGCATGGCGCGGCCTTCGGCATGTCGCCGTTCTTCCGCATTTCCTACGCCACCGCCACCGAAGTGCTGGAAGATGCCTGCAAGCGCATCCAGCGGTTTTGCGGCAATCTCCGCTGAGGTTTTCTGATGAACACATATGATGCATCCGTTCCGGTCTTCATCCACTTCCTCAAGTCGCTGTCGGCGATCCTGCGCAAGGCCGAGGCCCATTGTGCCGCGCGGAAGATCGACCCGGCGGTGATGCTGGGCCTCAGGCTTTCGCCCGACATGTTCCCGCTGACCAGGCAGGTGCAGATCGCCTCCGATGCCGCCAAGGGTGCGGGGGCGCGGCTCGCCGGTATGCCGGTTCCAGGCTTTCCCGATGAGGAGAAAACCTTTGATGAGTTGCAAGAACGTATTCACAAGACCACAGGTTTTCTCGACACGCTCGATGCAAAGCTTTTCGCTGGCGCGGAAACCCGGCCAATCTCGCTGAAGGCCGGCGGACGAGACCTGAATTTTTCGGGGGGCGCCTATCTCGAAACATGGGCCAAGCCCAACTTCTTCTTTCACGTGACCACCGCCTATGCCATTCTCCGGCATGCGGGAGTCGAGCTGGGTAAATCAGATTTCCTGGCTGGCGGACAATAACAGGCCGCAATGGCGCACCGGATAGGCTGGTCTCCGCCAAACACGTTTTTTGACTGACCAAGAAGGAACCAACAATATGAAACGACTAGCAGGAACGCTCGCGGCGCTTGCTCTGATGGCTTTGCCGGCCATGGCAAGTTCCGGTGTGAAGGTGGGCATGCTCACCTGTGACGTGTCAGCCGGCGTCGGCCTGATCCTGGGCGGATCGCAGGGCGCCAGCTGCGTGTTCGAAGGGCCGAATGGCGCGGAAAACTATGAGGGCCGTATTTCCAAGGTCGGCATCGACATCGGGGTAACGGATGCCGCTGTCATGTCCTGGGCAGTGATCGCCGCCGGCAATCTTGCGCCTGGCGCCTTGTCTGGCAACTATGTGGGCGCCACGGCCGATGCGGCCATCGCCGTTGGCCTGGGCGCCAATGTGCTGGTTGGCGGGTCTGGCAGCTCCATCGCCCTGCAGCCGGTCAGCGTCGAAGGCCAGACCGGCCTGAACATCGCGGCCGGTCTTGCCGAATTCAAGCTCAGATTCATGCCCTGACGAGAACTGGCGGCGCGAGGGGCCCCGCGGCGGTCCCCCGTTCGTCTCCACCACATGTTTGCCAACAAGAACTTCCATCAACAGGAGACTTTCGAATGAAGAAACTCGCACTCGCCGCCTTGCTGGCGCTGGGCCTTGCAACGGCGCCGGCGCTCGCCAAGGACAACCGCGGCGTCAAAATCGGCGTACTTAGCTGCGATGTCGCGGCCGGGGTTGGCGTGATCATCGCCTCATCGCGGGCTGTCGACTGCACCTTCGAGCGCTCCGTCGGCGGCAAGAATGAGCGCTACAAGGGCACCATTGACCGGCTTGGCATCGATATCGGCGTGACCGGTAAGGCGGTCATGGCCTGGGTGGTGTTCGCGCCGGGCAAGCTCAAGCGCGGCGCCCTCGCCGGGTCCTATGCCGGGATTTCGGCGGAGGCGTCCGTTGCCATTGGCGTCGGCGCCAACGCGCTGCTTGGCGGCTCCAACAAGTCAATCGCGCTGCAGCCGCTCAGCGTCCAGGCGCAGACCGGCCTCAATGTGGCGGCCGGGGTGGCGGCACTTCGCCTCAAATATGTGAAGTAACGGTTTCTTTCGGGCAATCGCCGGAGCCCGGCCACCGGCCGGGCTCCGCACCGGTTGCCACCGAAGCTTGCGCAGCGATGAATTGCAACGAGCGCATCGATGTTCCAGTCTTGGAAATGCTGTGCGGCGGTCGCGCGTGGCTTTGGAATTTCGTTACCTCAGGCCCAGAGGGTAGTGGTCTGGCAGCAGAATCTGGCGTAAGCGGGCAGCAGAGGGGCACATTCGCGAAGAACCGCTCCCTTTGGTGTTGAGGTGCGTTGTACGCGTTGTTGTTCTTGCAAATTTGCCCCGCCCGGCGGAATACGGTTGATGTCTGTATGGGAACCATCCTCATGACCTGCGCTATGTCGGCAGTGCGCTTTCCCAGGCTTCGCGCCATGCTGGTGAGCCTGGCCTGGACGGTCATTGTCGTTCTGTTTGCCAGCCACGCGCCTGCGGCGATCGCTTCCGAACGGACGTTGCTGTTGCCGGGGGACGCGTCCCCCAAGGCCAAGACGGCGGGTTTGTCAGGGCTGCGCGCGGCGGCCAAGACGTCCGGCAAGGTAAAAGTCATCGTGGGCTTGCGCGTACCCTTCGCGGCGGAGGGGCGTCTGCGGCCGGAAACGGTGCGTTCGCAGCGGCGCGAGATCGCCACGGCCGTGTCCACGGTCAAGGCGCGGTTCCAGAAAGCCGTCCAGCGCAACCCCAAGGCGTTCCGGTCGTTCAACAGCATTCCGTTTGTGGTCATGGAGGTGACGCAGGAGGAGCTTGACCGCCTGGCGTCCGACGTCAATGTCATCTCGGTTTCCGAAAACCAATTGCTGAAGCCGTTCCTGGCGGAGTCGAGCCCGTTGGTTGGCGCGGACAAGGCATGGCAAGCTGGCTTCTCCGGCCTCGGCCAGACCATCGCCATTATCGACACCGGTGTCGACAAGAACCACCCATTCCTCGCGGGTAAGGTTGTTTCTGAAGCGTGCTATTCCCAGAACGGAGGCTGCCCCGGCGGCGTCACTGTCTCGACGGCCGCCGGATCCGGCATGCCGTGCACGCACAGCGATTGCTATCATGGAACCCATGTCGCGGGCATCGCCGCCGGTCTGGGCTCCGGCTTTTTCGGCGTCGCGCGCAATGCAAGCCTGATCGCCATTCAGGTTTTCAGCAACGTTAACGGAGATCTGGGCGCTTATGACGCCGATCTCCTCGCCGCTCTCGACCGTGTCTATGCGCTGCGCAACGACTTCAAGATCGCGGCGGTCAACCTGAGCCTGGGCGGAGAGGCATACAGTTCGGTCTGCGACACCGCCAAACCCGCCTACCAGGCCGCCATCAACAATCTGGCGAGCGCCGGGATTGCAACAATTGCCGCGAGCGGCAATAGTTATTATACGTCAGCAATTTCCGCACCCGCGTGTATCTCGACGGCGGTAAGCGTCGGCGCGGTTTCCGACGCCGCCTGGGGAACCTGCAACGGCCAGTCCGCGCTGGCGGACAAGGTTGCCTGCTATTCCAACTCGGCTAGCTATCTGTCGCTTCTGGCGCCCGGCTCACTGATCCGCTCGTCGGCGCCGAATAATGTGTTCATGAACCTCCACGGCACCTCGATGGCAACCCCGCATGTGGCGGGGGCCTGGGCGGTCATAAGGCAGAAGGCGCCGAACGCGTCGATCGCTCAGATTCTCGCGGCGCTGCAAAGCACCGGCCAGCCGGTGACCGACTACCGGAACGGAATCGTCAAGAAACGCATCAACGTCAAGGCGGCACTCGACTCGTTTGCTGATCCTGACGAAAAGTTCGCGCTCCAGTACAACAGGCTGGAAGCCGGCGGCGGCACGGTGAGCTTTGCGCCGGCCGGCACTTTTGCGGCTTGCACAGACAGTTGCTCAAACAGCTTCAGCAAGGGCGTCAGCGTCGTGTTGACGGCGGTGGCCAGCGAGAACGCCTCATTTACGGGATGGTCCGGCGCCTGCACGGGCACCGGGACCTGCACGGTGGTCATGTCGCAAGCGCTTACCGTCAGCGCCAGTTTCACTCTCAAGCCGGCCGAGACCGCCAACCTGCCGCAGGCGCTGCAGTTCACCAAGCAGGGCGCGGGCAATGGGGTGGTCTCGTTCACGCCGGCCGGTACGCAGCAGTCCTGTGCGGCTTCCTGCGCGAATGAGTATCCCACCGGCACCGCGGTGACGCTGACGGCTGCCGCGGCGCAGGGATCGATCTTCGAGGGCTGGTCGGGGGCGTGCAGCGGACCCGGGTCCTGTACGCTGACCATGGCGCAGGCCGCTGCCGTCAGCGCGAGTTTTGCGGTCAAGGGGCCGGACCCGGCCCCGGCCCCGGTGGCGCCCACAGTGGCCCTCGAATATACAAGGCTGGGACCGGGCCAGGGCTCTGTCAGCTTCTCGCCGGCGGGCACGCTGGCGGCGTGCAGCGAAAGCTGTTCCAACAGCTATCCATCCGGGGCCAGCGTCACGGTGACGGCCGCTGCCTCGCCGGGCTCGGCTTTCCTCGAATGGTCCGGCGCCTGCCGCGGTACCGGGGTCTGCCAGATTGCCATGTCGCAGTCCCAGCCGGTTTCAGCGAGGTTCATCGCGGCCTCTGACAAGGTGCTGAGCTACACCAAGCTGGGTGCCGGGTCTGGCAACGTGTCATTTTCGTCGCCGGCGGGGGTTACCGCGTGCGGCGACAGCTGCCTGAACAGCCATCCCGCGAACGCGCGCGTGACGCTGCGGGCCCAGCCTGTCTATGGCTCGGCTTTCGCTGGCTGGTCCGGCGCTTGCAAAAACCGGACAAGAAGCTGCGTGGTGAGAATGCGGGACGCTGTATCGGTCACCGCCAGGTTCGAGATACTGCCTCTTCATGCGATCAACATCGCGCTCGCCGGCAGCGGTTCGGGGAGCGTGACCATCACCGCCCCGGACGGAGCCAAGCTCTGCACCTCGAATTGCAGCGAGTCTTTTCCCAGCGGCACCCGGGTGAAGCTGACGCCGAACGCATCGCCCGGCATGGCTTTTGCGGGCTGGGGAGGCGCCTGCAAGAATGCAAGGAATGCCTGCAACGTAACCATGGGATCGGTACGGTCAGTGACCGCCAGATTCAAACCCCTTTAGCGGTGCAGCCCCGGCAGCTTCGTCCGGACCGGTTGGGGACGCCGTTCTTGCAGCAGGACATTGTTCTTGGGGGCAGATGAACACCGGCAACAATGCCCGATTGACGTGCTCTGAAACCATAACCGGCGCTGTTTCTATCAGGCCGGATGGTGGACCAGTGTAGCGCGGCGGACGTGGTGCGCGCCTTCGTCACCACAGAAACTGTCAACCCAGATTGACAATTCAAACTGTCAGATTTACTGTTCGTCTATGTCCGCCCGTGCTTCGACAGGAACCGTGGTGCCGCCAGGGCTAGGCTGGCTGGCGATCGCCCGCCTGGGCCTCGTCCAGGCCGCGCTGGGCGCCATCGTGGTGCTCACCACCTCCACGCTGAATCGGGTAATGGTCGTCGAGCTGGCGCTGCCCGCCATGCTGCCAGGTCTGCTGGTGGCCTGGCACTATGCGCTGCAGGTGCTGCGCCCACGCTGGGGCCATGGCACCGATGGTGGAAGGCGGCGCACGCCCTGGATCATCGCCGGCATGGCGGCTCTGGCGCTGGGCGGGCTGGGCGCGGCTCTCTCCGTCCATCTGATGACCTCGCATGTTGTGGCCGGGATCGCGGGGGCCGTTCTGTCCTTCACGCTGATCGGCGGCGGGGTGGGCGCGGCGGGAACGTCGCTGCTGGTGCTGATTGCCAGCGAAGTGGCGGAGGAACGGCGCGCCCCGGCCGCCACCATGGTGTGGATCACCATGATCATCGGTTTCATCGTCACCGCCGGGCTCGCCAGCCACTTCCTGCATCCGTTCTCGACCTGGCGGCTGGTGATGGTCGCTGCCGCGATCTGCGGCGCGGCCTTCCTGCTCACAGTCCTTGCGGTCTGGGGTGTCGAACGCGGCCAAGCGGCGCCGGCAGGCCCGCCGGCGGCGAAACCGCCGTTCCGCGCCGTGCTGGCCGAGGTCTGGGCCGACCCCGTGGCGCGCGGCTTCGCGGTGTTCATCTTCGTATCGATGCTGGCCTACAGCGCGCAGGACCTCATCCTCGAGCCCTTCGCGGGCCTTGTCTTCGGCCTGACCCCGGCCGAGACCACCGCCATGTCGGGGCTGCAGAATTCCGGTGTGCTGCTCGGCATGCTGCTGGTCGGAGGCGCGTCAGCGCTGCTCCCGTCGCTGCTGAGCCTGCGCGGCTGGGCGGTGCTGGGCTGCCTCGGATCCGCGCTGGCCCTGATCGGACTCGTCGCCGCCGCCAGGGTGGGGCCTGGCTGGCCGCTGCAGCCCACCGTGTTCGCCTTGGGCTTCTGCAACGGCGTGTTCGCGGTGGCGGCGATCGGCGCGATGTTCGGCATGGCCAGGGCCGGCGCCTCGCGCGAGGGCGTGCGCATGGGCCTGTTCGGCGCTTCCCAGGCCATCGCCTTCGGCATCGGCGGCTTTGCCGGAACCGTGCTCGCTGACGTGGCCGGCTGGCTCTCGGGCTCGCCGGCCGTGGCCTATGCCGCGGTGTTCGCGGTCGAGGCGGCGCTGTTTGTGGCGGCGGCGGCGCTGGCGGTTGCCGCGGTGCGCGGACGGGAAATCAATCAACAGGCCAACCCGCTGGTGCTGGCGGCGCGGCAACAGGCAGGCGGGAGCTGACCGGATGCAGAGCAATATCATTCACGATCTCGTTGTGGTGGGCGGCGGCCCGGCGGGTGCAACCGCCGCCGACGATGCGGCGCGGGCCGGGCTCGATGTCGTGCTGCTGGACCGCGCCGGGCGCATCAAGCCCTGTGGCGGCGCCATTCCGCCGCGCTGCGTGCGCGACTTCGAAATCCCCTCGGAACTGCTCGTCACCCGGGTGTTCTCGGCGCGGATCGTCTCGCCGTCCGACCGCAAGGTCGACATGCCGATCCCCAATTCCTATGTCGGCATGGTTGACCGCGAGCATTTCGACGAGTGGCTGAGGAACCGCGCCGCGGAGAACGGCGCCCGCCGGGTGACCGGCGCCTATGAGAAATTCGCGCGCGACGGCTATGGCACGGCGGAGATCCACTACCGCGACAAGGACGGCGAACCCGCCACGCTGCGCGCCCGCTGCGTGATCGCCGCCGATGGCGCCATCTCGAAACTGGCGCGCGACACGGTGCGCGGCGCCGAGCGCATGCCCTATGTGTTCGCCTATCACGAGATCATCCGCTCGCCGGAAGGCGAGACGCCAGGCTTCGGGCCGGACCGCTGCGATGTCTATTACCGCGGGACACTGTCTCCCGATTTCTATGCCTGGGTGTTTCCGCATGGCGCCACCACCAGCGTTGGCACCGGCAGCGCCAATAAGGGCTTTTCGCTCAAGGGCTCGGTCGCTGAACTGCGCCGTGTGGCCGGCCTCAACGGCGAAACCATCCGGCGCGAGGGCGCGCCCATACCGCTGAAGCCCCTGAAGCGCTGGGACAATGGCCGTGACGTGGTGCTGGCCGGCGATGCCGCCGGCGTCGTCGCCCCGGCGTCGGGCGAAGGCATCTATTACGCCATGCTGGGTGGAAGGCTGGCGGCCGATGCCGCCATCGCCTTCCTCAAGACCGGCGATGCCCGCCAGCTCGCCACCGCCCGCAAGCGCTTCATGAAGGAGCATGGCCGGGTGTTCTGGGTGCTCGGCATCATGCAGTATTTCTGGTACAGCAGCGACAAGCGCCGCGAGAGCTTCGTCAAGATGTGCGCGGACGAGGACGTGCAGCGCCTCACATGGGAATCCTACACCAACAAGAAACTCGTGCGGAAAAGCCCGATGGCGCATGTGCGCATCTTCATGAAGGACATGGCGCACCTGCTCGGCATCGCCCGCCCGACGTAAGGCTGCGGGCTGCGGAGACGACAAGAGAAACCGCTGCCTCCCGTGAGAGCGCCGAGCGCAGTGAAGCCTAGGTTTTGAGTGCCGCGCGGCGGATGTCGGAGAGGCTGCGGGCGGGCGTGATCGCCTCGGGGTCGATGAGGCAATGGATGATCGCCGGCTTGCCGCTGGCCCTGGCCCGCGCCAGGGCGGGGGCGAATTGGGCGGTGGCCGTGACCGTTTCGCCATGGCCGCCATAGGCCCGGGCAAGCGCCGCGAAATCCGGGTTTTTCAACTCGGTGGCGGAGACGCGGCCGGGATACTCCCGCTCCTGATGCATGCGGATGGTGCCATACATGCCATTGTCGACCACCACCACGATGACGGGAAGGTCATATTGAATAGCGGTGGCGAATTCCTGCCCGTTCATCAGAAAGCAGCCATCGCCCGCGAAGGCGATCACCGCGCGGCCCGGCGCCAGCGCCTTGGCCGCCACCGCCGCCGGAACGCCATAGCCCATGGTGCCGGAGGTTGGCGCCAGCTGCGTGCCGAAACCACGGAACGGCCAGAAGCGGTGCACCCAGGTGGCGTAGTTGCCGGCCCCGTTGCAATAGATGGTATCGGCCGGCATCACGTCTCTGAGATGCGCCATTACACCGGCCATCTGCAGGGCGCCCGGCGTTGCAATTTTCGCCGGATCGCTCCACGCGAGATAATCGGCATGCGCCGCCGCCGCCCCGCCCGCCCAGGCCACGGCATTGGGCTTGGGCAGCGCCGCCGCGGCGGCCGCGAAGGCATGGGGTGTGGCAAGAATGCCGAGCCCGGTGCGGTAGACTTTGTTCAGCTCCTCCGCCCCCGGATGCACGTGAATGAGTTTTTCGCCATCGCCCGGAATGGCGAGCAGCGTGTAGCTCTGTGACGGCATCTCGGAGAGGCGGCCGCCCACCAGCAACAGAAGGTCGGCGTCCTTGATGCGCTCGAGCAGCATGGGGTTCGGGCCGATGCCGAGATCGCCGGCGAAATTGGGGTGGTCAGCCGGAAACAGCATCTGGCGGCGGAACGTCACCGCCACCGGCAGGCTGTAGGCCTCCGCGAAACGGGCCAGATCGGCAACGCCTTGCGCCGTCCAGCCGGAACCGCCGGCCAGCACGACGGGCCGCTCCGCCGCCAGCAGGCGGCGGCGCAGCTCTTCCATGTCCGCGGGGCCGGGGTGCATCACGGCGGGCGAAACCGGCGGCGCGTCCGCCACCTCCGTCATCTCGGTGAGCATATCCTCGGGCAGCGCCACCACCACGGGGCCGGGCCGTCCCTGCATGGCCACATGGAAGGCGCGGCTCACCAGCTCGGGGATGCGCTCGGCGCGGTCGATCTCGACCACCCATTTGGCGATGCTGCCGAACACCGCCTTGTAATCGAGCTCCTGGAAGGCCTCGCGGTCCTTCATGTCACGCGCCACCTGGCCCACGAACATGATGAGCGGCGTCGAATCCTGGGAAGCGACATGGATGCCGCCGGACGCATTGGTGGCCCCGGGACCGCGCGTCACCATCACGATGCCGGGGCGCCCCGTCATCTTGCCCGCGGCTTCCGCCATATAGGCCGCACCGCCTTCCTGGCGGCACACGATGGCGCTGATCCCGGAGTCATGGAGCGCATCGAGCACCGCGAGATAGCTTTCGCCCGGCACGCAGAACACATGGTCCGTGCCATGGGCCTTCAGCTGATCGACGAGGATCTGTCCGCCGCTGCGGCTGGTCATCGGTTGCTCCGCAGCAATCTGGCGCGGGTTTCCGACACCGCGTTGGCATGGCCGTCAAAGCCCTCATAGGTGGCAATCACCTCGGCGTGCCGGGCGAGCTCCGGATAGGCCTTGGCCGTGACATAGGCGACCGAGGTGCGCTTCATGAAGTCATGAACGGTGAGCGGCGAGCCGGTCTTCGCCCAGCCGCTGGTTGGCAGCACGTGGTTGACGCCGATCGTGAAGTTGCCGAGCGTCGGCGGCGTGTGGCGGCCGAGCAGGATCTCGCCCGCGTGTTCAAGGCGGCCAAGATATTGGAACGGCTCGTCGGCATGAACGCCCAGATGCTCCGGCGCATAATCATTGCAGAAGGCGATGGCCTCGGCCTCGTCGCGGGCCAGCACGATGCCGCCCTTCGGCCCGCCCAGCACGGTGGTGGACGAGCCGGCGCGCTGGGCGCCCTTCTGCGTCCAGACGGCGGGGCTCGCCTGCGTCGCGGCCTCGGCCACCTGGCGGCTCCAGGTGACGAGAAAGGCCG
>NZ_JBJTER010000084.1:0-3409 GCF_046093005.1 Aestuariivirga sp. | reverse complement strand
TCCTGGTCGTCCGGGGCGGGGGCGCGCACTTGGGCTCGGGCCATGAACAAATCCTTGCTCTTGATCGGCGGGGAAACCGCCATAGCAGCGTTGTGATTCGGGGTCAAAACCCCGTTTCCGGCTCTCAGGTGATCGCGTCAGCCTCGCGGCCCGAGGCGGCGCCGAAACCCGCAATCCGGGCCTCCGCCCCCGCCTGGGACGACAACTGCTCACGCACCGCCTTGAGCGCGGTCAGGTTTTCCTCTGTCGGCTCGGCAGCAAAGGTGGCTTCCGCCGCCTTGAGCTCCCGCTCCAGGGTCACGGTTTTGCGATGCAGGGCGATCATCTGACGGAGGCCTGTGCGGGCGTCATCTTGCGCAGCCCCGCTCCCAAGGAACCATTCGTTCAGCCGTTTCGCCTGGGTTTCAAGCCTCTGCAACAGCGGGCCCGATCCCTGCTCAACCAAATGGTCTCGCAGCGCGCCTGCGTCAAGCCCGGTTTCCAGCGCCGCGTGGTCAATCATCAGGCTACGGAGGGCATTCAGCTCCGGCACGGTGATTTCCAGGCTGGCGAATTCGTCCAAAACCTCATGCAGCAGGTCGGGATGGTTGACGAGGGTGAGCATGATCATACGCTCCCGCCGCTCCGCCCCGGTCTGGAAACTGCGCTGTCCAGCCAGCTGCTTCAGCTGCGCGGTTGGCGGCTGCGGCACGTCCCAAGGCTTGCCGTAGGGCTTGGCGCCGGGCCGTCCGGCAACGCCCGGCGCCATGCGGCGGGGCCCAACCCGCCGCTGGCTGAGCGCTGGCTGAAACAGGGCGCGGGTCCGCCCGGCAAATTCCGCGAGATAATGTCTTTTCACCGTATCGTCATTTATCGTATTGATAACAATACGTAATTCCCGTTCGAACTGGGCGCGGCGCTCAGGCGTGGCGCGGTCGTTCTGGCTCAGGGCCCGCTGCCAAAGCATCTCCGAGAGCGGCTGGGCTGCGGAGATCACCGCGCGCACGGCCTCGGCACCCTGGGCCTTCAGCAGATCGTCCGGGTCCTGTCCCTCGGGCAGCAGCGCGAAACGCAGCGAGTGGCCGGGCTCAAGCAACGGCAACGCCAGGTCGAGCGCCCGGTAGGCGGCCTTGATCCCGGCCTGGTCGCCATCGAAGCACAGGATCGGTTCTGGCGCCTGTTTCCACAGCATCGCGAGCTGGTCTTCGGTCAGCGCCGTACCGAGCGGGGCTACCGCCTGCGGCAAACCGGCGCGGTGCATGGCGATGACATCGACATAGCCCTCCACCGCGATGATCTGGCCGCGCTCATGGGCGGCGGCCCGCGCCTTATCCAGGTTGTAGAGCACGCCGCCTTTGTGGAAGAGCGGGGTCTCGGGCGAGTTCAGATATTTGGCGGGAACGTCCTTGGACATGGCCCGGCCGCCGAAAGCGATCACCCGGCCTCTGGGGTCGCGGATGGGGAACATCACCCGGTCGCGGAAGCGGTCATAGGCGACCGGGATATCCTCGCCTGACACGACCAGCCCCGCCTCCGCCATCTGCGCCACGTCCACGCCCTTGTCGGCCAGATGGCTGCGCAGCGCCGACCGGTCATCCGGCGCATAGCCCAGCCGGAACTCCTTCTGGATGGCGGGGGAAAGCTGCCGGTCGGCGAGATAGCCGCGGGCCCGGCTGCCGCGCGCCGCCTGCAACTCAGCCTCGAAGAATTTTGCGGCTAATTCCATAATATCATAAAGGCTTGTGCGCTTTTCCTCGCGCTCGACGTCAGCCTCACTGAGCTGCGGCATGGGCAACCCGGCCTCGGCCGCCAGGCGCTCCACCGCTTCCGGAAAGGCCAGGCCCTCCTTCTCGACCAGGAAGGTGAAGATGTCGCCGGACGCCTTGCAGCCGAAGCAATAATAGCGGCCCTTGCGATCCTCAACGTGGAAGGACGGCGTCTTCTCGCCATGGAACGGGCAGCACCCCCAAAAGTCGCCCTTGCCGGGATTGGACTTGCGGCGGTCCCAGGCCACCTTGCGGCCGACCACGGAGGAGATGGTCACCCGGTTGCGGATGTCTTCCAGGAAGGACGGCGGAAAGCGCATGACCGGTTGATAGCAGCAGCGGCTGGCAATGTCATGGCGGCGATCACGGCTTGATCCGGCGGCGGCTTGCCTCCAAACTGGTCGGTGGAACATAACCTGGTATCATTGAAGGAGACCTGCAATGCCCATTCTCTACACCGCCCACGCCACATCGACCGGCGGCCGCGACGGCCACGGCAAGACCGATGACGGAAAGCTGGACCTCGCCCTGTCGCTGCCCAAGGAAATGGGCGGCGACGGCAAGGGCGTGAACCCTGAACAGCTTTTCGCGATCGGCTATTCAGCCTGCTATCTGGGCGCCATCAAGTTCGTGGCGGGCCAGGAGAAGGTGACGATTGCGCCGGACGCCGCGGTGACCGCGCATGTGGGCGTCGGCCCCCGTGAGGATGGCGGCGGTTTCGGCCTCGAGGTGGCGCTGGACGTGAAGCTCCCCGGCCTCAGCAAGGCGCAGGCGGAGGACATCACCACCAAGGCCCATGTGGTGTGCCCCTACTCCCACGCCACCAAAGGCAACATCAAGGTGACGACCAGGATCGTCTGACCGTCCGGCTGGGCCGGTGGCGCGTGATGATTGCCGGGCGGCCTAGCCCAGCAGCGACTTCACGATGCCGCCGGCCCTGGCCATATCTAGCTGGCCCGCATAACGCAGCTTCAGCTCGGCCATCACCTTGCCCATGTCCTTGACGCTGGTGGCGCCCACCGCCCCGATCACCAGGGCGACCGCGGCCTTCGCTTCATCCTCGCTCAGCTGCTTCGGCATGAAGGACTGGATCACCGCGATCTCATCCTTCTCGCTCTGCGCCAGCTCGGGCCGCCCGCCCTGCTCATAGGCGGCAACCGAATCCTGACGCTGCTTCACCATCTTGGCGAACAGCTCCTGGAGGCCGGCATCCGGGGTCAGCGCCGAATCATGGCCATCGGTGCGGGCGTTGATGTCCTTGTCCTTGATGGCGGCCTGCATCAGCCGCAGCGTGCCAAGCCGCTTCTTGTCGCCGGATTTCATCGCCTCTTTCACCGCCGCCGAAATCTCATCGCGCAGGGCCATGTGCTCGCTCCTCTTGGGAAAACTCAATCGTAGCCCCATCTAGGCGCTCACCGCGCGTGCTGCAACCTTGACGGCCCCCGCCCCTTCCCTTAACCAGCCGCAAATTCCCTGGAGTCCGCCATGCCGACCGTCAAGAAGCCTGCCAAGGCCAAGACCCCTGCGCGCCCGGCCATCGGTGCCTGGGACGCCCCCCGCACCACTGCCCTTCTGGTGCTGGCTGACGGCACGGTGATCGAGGGCCAGGGCATTGGCACTGAGGGCGAGGCGGTGGGCGAAGTTTGCTTCAACACCGCCATGAC
>NZ_JBJTER010000083.1:0-10918 GCF_046093005.1 Aestuariivirga sp. | reverse complement strand
CGGGCGCTATGACGATCTCGTGGCGCGCTTCACCGGCCAGCAGGTTCCGGCCACCGGCTTCTCGATCGGCGTATCGCGGCTCTATGCGGCGCTGAAGCTGGTGGGCAAGGCGGAAGAATCATCGACGCTTGCGCCGGTCGTGGTGCTGGTCATGGACAGGGACCGTCAGGGCGATTACTGGCGCATGGTGCAAGATCTGCGTGCCGGCGGTATCCGCGCCGAGCTCTACACCGGCACCGCCGGCATGAAGGCGCAGATGAAATATGCCGATAAGCGCGGCGCGCCGCTGGTGATCATCCAGGGCGGCGACGAGAAGGCGAAAGGCGAGGTGCAGATCAAGGACCTGCGGCTGGGCGCTGAACTGGCGGGCAATATCGCCAGCCATGCCGAATATGCCGCGCAGCGCCTGGCGCAGGTCTCGGTGCCGGAGGCCCAGCTTGTCGCCGCCGTCAAAAAGGCGCTGGACGGGTGAGGCCCGATGGCCGGTAAGCCGCGGCCCGAGCGCGAGGCGCTGGAACGCCAGAATGCCGCGCTGATCGCGGTGTTCGAGCGCGCCGGCTTCGATCATATCGCGCCGGACATCATCCAGCCCGCCGATATCTTCCTCGAGCGCTCCGGCGAGGACATCCGGGCCCGCACCTTTGTGTTCACCGATCCGGCGGGCGCTGAAATGTGCCTCAGGCCCGATCTCACCGTGCCGGCCTGCCGCTATCACCTCAGTCATGCCGATGACCCGTCAGCCGAGCGCCGCTATTGCTATCTGGGCCCGGCCTTCCGCTTTCCCGACGAATTGCTGAGCCCGCAGGAATTCACCCAGGCGGGGCTTGAGTGGTTCGGGGCCGCCGATCCCATCGCGGTGGAGGCGCGTGTGCTGAAGCTCACGATCTCGGCGCTGGAGGCGGCGGGGCTGCAGCGCTACCGCGTCACCTTCGGCGATGTCGGGCTGTTCTCGGCCCTGCTGGAGGATACCGCGATGCCGGCGCGCTGGCGGCAGCGGCTGCGCCAGCAATTCTGGCGGCCCGCGGCTTTCCGTGAACTTCTCGACAGCTACCAGGCCGCTGGCGAGGCCCGCCGCACGAGCCTGTTCCCGCTGGTGAGCCGGGTGGCGGCGGGCGACGCGCTGGAGGTTGTGGAGGCCGAATTCGCGGCCCGCAAGCTGCCGCTGGTGGGCGGCAGAACGCCGCTTGAAATCGCCGAGCGGCTGGCGGGCAAGGCCGCCGACCTCGCCGAAACGCCGCTCGCCGCCGCGAAGGCGCAGGCGCTCAACGCCTATCTGGCGATTGCCGGCGAGGCCTCGGCCATGGACGCGGAATTCGCGAAGATTGCCGCTGGCCAGCGTTTCGCGGGCGCCAGGGATTATTATGTAAGGCGGCTGTTCGAGATGGAGGAGCTTGGCCTCAACCCGCGGCGCTTTCATTTCGCCGCCGGTTTCGGGCGCGAGCTTGAATACTATACGGGCTTCACTTTCCAGATCGAGGCCGACACGGCGCATGGGCCGGTGACCGTTGCGGGCGGCGGGCGTTATGACAATCTGCTCTCCGACATGGGCGCGCCGCGGCCGGTTCCCGCCGTGGGCTGCGCCATCCACACCGACCGGCTCAAGGCGGTGCTGGCATGAGGCTGCTGACCCTCGCCATCCCGTCCAAGGGCCGGCTGATGGAGGAGACGGCGGCGCTCTTGACGCGCGCCGGCCTCGGCATCGAGCGGCTGGGGGCGGACCGCGCCTACCGCGGGCTGTTGCAGGGCATCGAAGGCGTCGAGGTGGCGTTTCTCCCGGCCTCGGAGATTGCCCAGAACCTCCACGACGGAAAGCTCGATCTCGGTGTCACCGGCCAGGACCTGCTGGGCGAGAAGCTGACCGCCGAAAACCCGGGAGTCGATATTCTCCTGCGTCTCGGCTTCGGCCGCGCGGACGTTGTGGTGGCGGCGCCGGAGTGCTGGCTGGACGTGGCCACCATGGCCGATCTCGACGACATTTCCGAAAGCTTCTATGAGCGCCATGGCCGCCGGCTGCGGGTGGCCACCAAATACCGCAACCTGACGCGGCGCTTCTTCGCCGCCCGGGGTGTGACAGGCTACCGCATCGTGGAAAGCCTCGGCGCCACCGAGGGCGCCCCCGCCGCCGGCATCGCCGAGGTGATCGTCGATATCACCACCACCGGGGCGACGCTGGCCGCTAACAATCTGAAAATACTGGATGATGGGGTGATCCTGCGGTCCTGCGCGGTGCTTGCGGCCCGCGCCGCGGTGGTGGCGGATGCCCGGGTGGAGCAGCTTCGCGCCCGGCTTGCCGCGATCACCTGATCGTGTGAACCTTTTGGCCCGGTCTGCGTTATAATAGCAGTGATATCCAAACAGGGGAGACCGCCGATGAAGTCCATTCTGTCCGCCGCCGCCCCTCTCGCGGCCATCGCGTCACCGGCTTTCGCCGACAGCGCTGCGCCGCAGACGCCCGCCCAGCCGGTGGTGGAAATCGTGCCGGCTGCCGCGACACCTCCTGCCGGCGAAGCTCAGACCGCAGCCGGCTTAGGCCACGGCTGTGGTGCGAAGCAAGAAGCCGCACTGACGAACTGAACCTGCATAACCTGATGATCTGAGCCCCTGCCGCCTGGCGGCAGGGGCTTTTGTCATTTTGCCCGTGGTCCAGGAGGAATTCCCGGTCGCGACGGGCGGCCGGCCATGAATTTGCCGAAAGCGCTGCCTAACCAAAGCCCCTATGGCGGCATTCCGGTGTTTCGCCGGGCAAACCGATACCACTTGCTGAGGCCTGGGCGCGCGCACATGGTCTGGACCACGAAATCGAATCAGGAGACCCACCGATGCGGAATGTGACGATGATGGCAGTAAGCCTTCTGGCCTTTGCGCTGGCGGCAGGCGCGGCCGAGGCCGCGAGCTGCGGCAATTCGGCCAAGGGCTTCCAGGGTTTCCTCAAGGAGTTCCGCAAGGAAGCCGCGGCGGCGGGGATCAGCGAGCGCGGCCTGTCACTGCTCGATGGCGTCGAATACCAGCCGGCCATCATCAAGAAGGACCGTTCGCAAAGCGTGTTCTCGCTGAGCTTCCTGAAGTTCCAGGAACGCATGGTGTCCGACTACCGGATCAAGGAAGGCCGGGCGATCATCAAGCGCAACAAGAAGCTGTTTGACGCCATCGAGCAGCGCTACGGCGTGCCGGGCGAGGTGCTGGTCGCCTTCTGGGCCTTCGAGACGGATTTCGGCAAGAACCTGGGCGACTTCCCGACCGTTCCCTCGCTCGCCACCCTGGCCTGGGATTGCCGGCGTCCGGAGCGTTTTCGCGAGCAGCTTCTGGGCGCCCTGAAACTCTATGACAATGGCGACCTCGACCGCGAAGACATGCATGGCGCATGGGCGGGCGAGATCGGCCTCACCCAGTTCCTGCCCAAGGAGTATTTCGAAAACGCGGTGGATTTCGATGGCGACGGCCACCGTAACCTCATCAAGTCCATCCCGGACGCCATGGCGTCTTCCGCCGCCCTGCTGGTGAAGCACGGCTGGCAGGCCAATCAGCCCTACATCGAGGAGGTCACGGTTCCGGCTGAACTGCCGTGGGACCAGGCGGACATCGCCATCCAGCATCCGCGCAGCCAATGGGTGAAATGGGGCGTCAAGGGCGCGCATGGCAAGCTCAAGGCCGACAAGTTCCCGGCCTCGCTGCTGCTACCGATGGGCAAGGATGGACCTGCCTTCCTCGCCTACCAGAACTTCACCGATGCCTATCTCCTGTGGAATGAATCCCTGGTCTATTCATTGACCGCCGCCTATCTCGCCACCCGCATCGCCGGAGCCGACAAGATCGATCCCGGCCGCGGCGAGGTGAACGCGCTGTCCTACGAGCAGATCATCGAATTGCAGAAACTTCTCGCTTCGAAAGGTCTCGATGTGGGTGAGGTGGACGGCAAGCTCGGCCGCGCCACCCGCCAGGCGGTGAAGCAGGAACAGATCAGAATGGGCTGGCCGGCCGACTCCTATCCAACCGTCGAGTTCCTTGAGGCCCTGAAGCGCGGTTGATTTCGGCGTAAAGGCAGATTGCACAGCGCCAGACGCTGGTCGAGAATGCCGAAATTGGTCATCGGGCCCGCCACCGCATCGTCCGTCGCACGGCTGTCCTGCCAGATGATGGCGGGGAATACATGGGTGTTGACCTGCGAGCACAGGCCCGCCGCGGCAACGCTGGCATTTTCGGTGAGCTCGGCCAGCGCCCGCAGCACCAGCGCCATCCAGTCGCCCGGGTCCTGCTCAACAGTTTTGGATGGGGCTCTACTCGAATCCGGACGCACGCGGGCAGGACCCTCCCCCTGTCATCACCCCCGGACTTGATCCGGGGGTCTTCTGTGGTGGCCGGGACGAAGATGCCACGGCCGAGCCATGGCATGACGAGATCAAGGGGCAGCGGTCATTTCGGTGAAGCCATTTCATTGACAGCACATTCAATTGCGCCATCTCCGCCACGTCTTTGTTTGAATTGTCTCGCGGGAATTAGGTGCACCGTCACCGGAGTTGCCTGGTGGAGCCAGTAGCAAGCTTGTTTCGGGGCGGCGGCTGTGCTTATCCTCCGGCCTTCACGCAAGGCATTGGGAAACAGGGGAGAACAGCGCATGAACCGCAGGACAATGATGGCCATGGGCATGGCCGCGGCGATGCTCGCGCCCGGCGCGGCAGCACAGGCGGCGGGCGAGAAGATCGCGGTGATCACGCCCTACCTCGCCCAGCCCGGCACGCAATTCTATGTCGAGGCCTTCGAGGCCAAGGCCAAGGAATTCGGCTGGGAGGTGAATGTCATCGACACCAAGGGCGACGTGGCCGCCGCGGTGGGCCGCATCGAGGATGCGGCGAACCAGAAGGTTGCGGCGATCGTCATCAACGTTGACCCCGCACAGGTGCAGGCGGGGCTCGAAGCCGCCAAGACGGCGGGCGTTCCGGTATTCGGCATGGACGCGGGGGCGACACCGCTGCTCGTCACCAATGTCACCAGCAATGGCTATGCCATGGCGGCGGACACCGCCAGCTATGTCACCAACCGGCTCGGCGGCAAGGGCAATGTGGTGATGTTCGTGTTCGACGCCTTTCCGCCGGTGCAGCAGCGCGGCGTGATCGCCGATGCGATCTTCAAGAACAGCCCGGACATCAAGGTGCTCGACCGCGTGACGCCCGATGTGCAGGACGGCGGCATCGCCGACAGCCGCGCCAAGATGGAGGCGATCCTCGCCGCCAACCCGGAGAAGGGCTCGATCGCCGCGGTGTGGGCCGCCTGGGACCAGCCGGCGCTGGGCGCGCTGCAGGCCATCGAGGCGGCGGGCCGCACCGGCGAGGGCATCGTCATCACCGGCATCGACGCCAATCCGCAGGCCCGCGAGGCAATCGCCACGGGCGGCAATTTCGAGGCCTCCGTGGCGCAGGACTTCAAGGGCATCGGCGCCACCACGGCGGACGCCGTGAAGCGCCACCTGGCCGGCGAGACGATCAGGCAGCGCGTGATCTATGTGCCGACCCGGCTGGTGACCGCCGCCAACGCCAAGGACTAGCAAGGCTGGGCGGTGAGGTGAGGCCGGCGTTCGGCCCGTCATGCCGCCCAAGTCTTCTCCCGCTTCTTGAGCGGGAGAAGAAGGGACCCGTTGCTGGACAAGCAACGGGGAGATGAGGGGAAACCAATACTGATGCCTGGCCCTCGCCCTCACCTACCCCAACTTCGTTGGGGCCCCTTCCTCTCCCGCTTCGCGGGAGAGGACAAAGGCTGGACTCTGGCCTGCTTCCTGCTGCTCGTTGTGTTGTTCTGGGTGATGCTGCCCGGCACCTTCATGACCGGGCGCAACCTGTTCAACATCACCCAGCAGGTGAGCATGCTGGCGGTGACCGCCTTCGCCATGACCATCGTGATGGCGATGGGCGATTATGACCTGAGCGTGGGTTCGATGGCGAGCCTCGCGGGCGTGGCGGCGGCGGTGGCCTTCCGCGAGACCGGAAGCGATGGCGCGGCGCTGATGCTCGCGCTGCTGCTGGGCCTCGCGGGGGGCGCGCTGAACGGGCTGTTCGTCAGCTATCTCGGCATCATGCCCTTCGTGGCGACGCTTGGTACACTGACGATGTTCAGCGGCGCGGCTTTCCTGCTGGCCGGCGGCAAGACCTTCTTTGGCAGTGCCGTTCCGCAGAGCTTCGGCGAATTCGCGCGCGGGGGTGTGACGGTCTGGCAATCGGGCGATGCGGCGGTTGTGGTTCCCAACCTCACCATCGTGGCGGCTCTGGCGCTGATCATCACCTGGTTCATCCTGGAGCGCATGGTGTTCGGCCGCCATCTCTATGCGATGGGCGGCAGTTCGGAAGCAGCGCGGCTGGCGGGGATCGACGTGAAGCGCACGAGACTCATCGCCTTCATGCTCTCGGGGCTGGGCGCGGCGCTGGCGGGGCTCATGTATATGAGCCGGGTGGCTTCCGCCAACCCGACCCAGGGTGCGAGCCTGATGCTCGACGCGATCGCCGCGGTGTTCCTCGGCATGACCATGAGTGCGCATGGCGAGCCGCGCGTGGTCAACACGCTGGTGGGGGTGCTGTTTCTCGGCGTGCTGTCCAACGGCCTCACGCAGCTCAGCGTCGACAGCTATGTGCGCGACATTCTGGTGGGCGCCATCATCATCGCTGCGGTGGCGGCGAGCGGACTTGAAAAGCTGCGCCGGAACTGACGAGCAGCAGCCCGGCCAGCGCCGCGGCCAGCGCCAGGCCGATGGCCCCGCCATAGCCGCCCGACCAGTCATAAAGCAGGCCGGCGAGGCTTGGCGCCACAAGCCCCGCCACGCCCCACGCGGTGAACACCCGCCCGAAGGCGGGCGCGAAGGCCGCGGCGCCAAGGCTCTGGCGGATCACCACGGGTATCGCCGCGATCAGCCAGCCATAGGCGAAGCCGCAGAGGCCGAGCAGCGCGAGGCCCGCCGCCGGAACCGCCAGCAACAGGCCCAGCGCCGCGGCGGTGAGCGCCAGCGGCAAGGCAAGCGAAAGGCGTGCGGCAAGCCGCTCACCCGCCACGCCGCCCAGCAGGCTGCCCGCCACATTGCCCACCGCGACGAGGGTGGTGGCGCTGGCCGCCGGCGCCACGATGCCCGCCGCATGGGCGATCACCATCAGCCCGCCGCTGGCGCCGAGGAAATAGACCAGCCACAGCCGGCGGGTGAAAGCCGCCGGAGGCCTGTCCCCGGCGGTGCGGCCGGGTGCTGCGGCCTCACGGCCGAACAGCGCCGCCGCGGCGAGGCCGGCCACCAGGATGGCGGCGGCAAAACCATAGAGCACTTGCGCCCAGTTGAGCCGCGGGAGGGCGAGCCCGAGGACTTGCGCGAAGCCCGCCGCGCCCAGCCCATAGGCAGCCGTCACCAGCCCGGCGGCAAGCCCCGGCGACGCGGGAAGCGCCGCGGCGGCGCGTGACAGGAACAGGCTGTAGGCGACGCCGTTGCAAAAGCCGAAGACGACGCCGAAGCCCGCCCAGGCGGCGAGGGGCGTTGCCAGCAGCGCCGTTGCGGCGATGCCCAGCGCCGCACAGAGCCCGCACAGCGCTGCCAGCCATGAAGCGCCCAGCGGCAAGAAGCGGGGTGCTGTGAAGACGCCCAGCGTGAGGCTGGCGATGGCCAGCGAATAGACGAGGCTCACCGCGCCGCGCGAGGCCCCCAGCGCCTGTTCGAGCGGCGCCATCAAGACGCCGAAGGCATGGATCGATCCGAAGGCGAGGCTCAGCAGCAGCGCGCCCGCCAGATCCCGTGGCGCGGCGGCCCGGGGCATGGCTCAGGCCATCCCCAGCGCCCGCTTGCGCCTTGCCGCCCAGGCGCCGATCAGCCGGTCGGCGGTGATGCCGATGAAGGCGATGCCGAGCCCCGCCAGCAGGCCGCGGCCGGTGTCAGCGCCCGGCAGCGCCTTGTAGATCTCCTGGCCCAGATCGCGCGAGCCGATGAGCGCGGTGATCGCCACCATGGCCAGCGCCATCATGATGGTCTGGTTGATGCCGAGCAGGATCTCGGGGAAGGCGATGGGCAGTTCCACCTTCCACAGCCGCTGGCGCGGCGTGGTGCCGGACGCAACCGCGGCGTCGACGATGGTCTGCGGCACCCGCAACAGGCCGAGATAGGTGTAGCGGATCGCCGGCACGGTCGCATAGGCCAGCATGGCGATGACGTTGGAGAGATCGCTGGTCTGGAACAGCATGATCACCGGAATGAGGTAGATGAAGCTGGGGAAGGTCTGCAGCGTGTCGCAGACGGTGTTGATCACCCGCGCCGCCCGTTCGCGCTTGGCCGCCCAGATGCCGATGGGTATGCCGATCAGGACGCAGATGATGGCGCAGCTGGTGACCAGATAGATGGTCAGCATCAGCGGCGTCCAGAAGCCGGTGAGCAGCATGAAGCCGAGCAGGGCCGCGGGCAGCAGCGCCAGACGCCAGCCGCCGAGATGATAGCCGGTGAGCGACAGCGCCCCGATGACCAGCGGCCACGGCAGCCAGAGATAGAAATCGCGCAGCGGCAGCAGCATCCAGATGGTGATCCAGTCGCGCACCGGCTTCACATAGGGAAACAGGTTCTTGGAGATCCAGCGCACGCCGTCATTGATGGGCCCGCCATAGGACAGGGTCATCTCCTTGGGCAGCACGGCGAGCGCCGGAAAGACATGGGCCAGCAGAATGGCGATCACCGTCAGCGCCGCGAAGGCCACAACATGCTTGTGGCGCAGATGGAATGGCAAATCCTTCGGCGTATGCGCGAAAGGCCGGCGCATGAAGGCCTGGGTCATGCGGTCGAGCACGATGGCGATCAGCGTGATGGCCACCCCCTGCTCCACCGCCTTGCCGATCTGCAGCTGCTGCAGCGAGAACAGAAGCTTCTGGCCAAGCCCGGAAGCGCCGACCAGCGAGGCGATCACCACCATGGCCAGCGTCTGCATCACCGCCTGGTTGAGGCCGAGGAGCAGCGCCTGCTGGGCAGCCGGAATCTCCACCTGCCACAGCAATTGCCGCGGCGTGCAGCCAGACATGCGGCCCGCTTCGAGAATGTCCGAGGGCACGGTGCGGATGCCGAGAATGGTGCAGCGGGCCATGGGCGGAATGGCAAAGCCCAGCGTGGCCAGCATCGCCGGCACCTGGCCGAAGCCGAACAGGATCACCACCGGCCCCAGATAGGCCATGTGCGGCGTGGCCTGCAGCACGTCGAACACCGGGTTGAGCGTGTATTCAACCCGCCTGCTGCGGGTGGCCCAGATGCCGAGCATGAGCCCGATCAGCGCCGCCAGCGGCACGGTGACCAGCACGATGGCCAGCGTCTGCATGGCGTCTGGCCACAGGCCGAACACCGCGAGGTAGAGCGCGCACAGGCCGCAGAACACAGACAGCCTGGCGCCGCCGATCCAGTGCGCGAGGATGGCGGTGCCGCCGACGATCACCGGCCAGGGCAGCGGCGGCCACTTCCAGGCCAGCACGCCGCGGTAGAGCAGCGCCTCCATCAGCGCCAGCGGCTGCGCGAGAAGCCAGGCGATGCCCCGCGTCACCGGTTTCAGGAGGCCCGCGAACCAGGCAAAAAAGGCGGTGACCCAGTCGCGGACCGGAACCACCCATTCGGCTGGCCATTTGTCCAGCGCCGGAACGGCATGGGCCAGCAACACGGCGAGCCCGGCGAGCGCCACATATGAGAGCGCGATGGCAAGCCCCGGCGTCGCGGCAAGCTGGGGACGGCGCGGCAGGGCGGCGGCGGCATCGGTCATGGGCGGTGCTCAGGATAGAGCGCGGCGATCATCGCCTCGCGCGTCACCGCGCCCAGTGGCGCGCCATCGGCGCCGACGACGGCGATGGGCCGGTCCGAGGCCAGCACGCGGGCGGCGGCCTCCGCGAGCTTCATGGCGCCGGACAGCGGCGCGCCATCGCCGGGCGCCAGATGCTTCAAGGCGATGGCCGCCAGCGTCACGATATGGTCGCGCGGGGCGTTCTGGGTGAATTCGCGCACATAATCATCGGCGGGCCGGGTGACCATGTCCTCGGGCGTGGCGAGCTGCACCAGGCGGCCGTCCTTCATGATGCCGATACGGTCGCCGAGCCGCACGGCCTCGTCGAAATCATGGGTGATGAAGACGATGGTCTTTCTCAGCATCTTCTGCAAGCGCAGGAATTCATTCTGCATCTCGCGGCGGATCAGCGGATCGAGCGCCGAGAACGGTTCGTCGAGGAACCAGATATCGGGGCCCACCGCCAGCGAGCGGGCGATGCCGACCCGCTGCTGCTGGCCGCCCGACAATTCGCGCGGGAAATAATCCTCGCGGCCCTCGAGGCCGACGAGCCTGATCATGTCGCGGGCGCGCGCGTCGCGCTCCTCGCGGCTGGCGCCCCGCACTTCCAGCGGGAAGGCGACATTCGACATGACGGTGCGGTGCGGCAAGAGCCCGAAATGCTGGAACACCATGCCCATCTTGTGACGGCGCAGCTCGATGAGCTCGGCGGGGCTTGCCTTGAGAAGGTCGTGGCCGTCCATCAGCACCTGGCCCGCGGTCGGGTCATTGAGGCGGGTGATGGCGCGGATCAGCGTCGACTTGCCGGAGCCCGACAGGCCCATGATGATGAGGATCTCGCCCGGCATGACGTCAAACGACACGTCACGCACCGCGCCGATGGCCTTGGCCCTGGCGAAATCCTCTTCCGCCGGCTTGAAGTCATGACTCTTCAGGAAGCCAAGCGGATCTTCTCCGAACACCTTCCAGAGATTTCGGCAAGCGATCTTCGCCGTGCCCGTCATGCGCGCATGTTCGGGAGCTGGCGGAGGCTGGATACCGGCTGAGAAATTGTACCTGGTTCAGTCAAGCAAACACCACTCCCAGAGCTTTGTGCAGTCAACGGAATGCACCCGCCTTCGTCCTCTCCCGCAAAGCGGGAGAGGAAGGGGCCCCAACGA
>NZ_JBJTER010000082.1:0-10150 GCF_046093005.1 Aestuariivirga sp. | reverse complement strand
TCGGCCTACGCGGACAAGCTGCTCGATCTCTATGAGAAGCGGCCGGACTTCGTGACGCCGGAACACTACCGCAATGAGATCGTGGCCTTCGTCAAGCGCGGGCTCAACGATCTTTCGGTGTCGCGCACCACCTTTGACTGGGGCATTCCGGTGCCGGACGATCCGCGCCATGTGATGTATGTGTGGGTCGATGCGCTCACCAACTATCTCTCGGCCACCGGCTTCCCTGATCCGCATGCGCCGCGCGCCGGTTTCTGGCCGGCCTCGGCGCATGTGATCGGCAAGGACATCACGCGGTTTCACGCCATTTACTGGCCCGCCTTCCTGCTGTCCGCCGGGCTTCCCGTGCCGGAGCAGATCGTGGTGCACGGCTTCCTGTTCAGCCGCGGCGAGAAGATGTCGAAGTCGGTCGGCAATGTGGTGGCGCCGGGCGATCTGGTGCGCGAATATGGCGTCGATCAGACGCGCTATTTCTTCCTGCGCGAAGTGCCGTTCGGCCAGGACGGCAATTACAGCCACGAGGCGATCGTCAATCGCATCAACGCCGATCTCGCCAATGACCTCGGCAACCTCGCGCAGCGCTCCCTGTCGATGATCGCCAAGAATTGCGGCGGCGTGGTTCCGGCTTGTGGCGCGTTGAGCGCGGCGGACACCGAGATCCTGGCCGCGGCGGGCGCCATTCACGCCGAAGCCCGGGCGGCGCATGAGACCCACGCCATCAACAGGGCGCTGGACGCGATCTGGCGGGTGGTGGCCGACGCCAATCGCTATTTCGCCGGGCAGGAGCCCTGGGCGCTCAAGAAGACCGATCCCGCCCGCATGGAAACCGTGCTCTATGTGACGGCCGAGGTGCTGCGCATCATCGGCATCATGGCGCAGCCCTATGTGCCGGGCTCCGCGGCGAAACTCTTGGACCTGCTTGCCGTGCCGGAAGATAGGCGGATGTTCACCGATCTCGGCGCGCCGCTGGTGCCTGGAACGCCACTGCCGCCACCGCAGCCGATCTTCCCGCGCTATGTGGACGAGGACGCGGCGAAGGCCTGACGCATGCTGGTGATCGACAGCCATTGCCACCTCGATTTCGAGGGGATCGCCGAGCACTTGCCGGAGGTGCTGGCGCGCGCCGCCGCGGCTGACGTGCGGCTGATGGTGTCGATTTCCTCGCGGGTCGCGCGCTTTGGAAACCTGTGCCGGATCGCCGAAGCCAACCCGGCGGTGTTCTGTACGGTGGGCACCCATCCGCACAACGCCCATGAGGAGCCGGACGTTACCGCCGAAGAGCTGGCGCGCCTGGCCCGGCATCCGAAATGCGTGGGCATCGGCGAGGCCGGTCTCGATTATCATTATGATCTGAGTCCGCGCGCCGCGCAGGCCAAAGGCTTCCGGGTGCATATCGATGCGGCGCGCCGCTCGGGCCTTCCCATCGTCATTCACAGCCGTGAGGCGGAAGACGACACGGTTGCCATTCTGGAAGAGGAAATGCGGGCAGGGGCCTTCGTGCCGCTTCTGCACTGCTTTACCTCCGCGGCGCGGCTCGCCCATGCGGCGGTAAATCTCGGCGGCTATGTTTCGTTTTCGGGGATCCTCACCTACAAATCGGCGGCTGACATCCGCGGCACGGCGGCGGCGCTGCCGCTGGACCGCATCCTGGTCGAGACCGATGCGCCGTATCTGGCGCCGGTTCCTTATCGCGGCAAGCCAAATGAGCCCGCCTATGTGGTGAAGACGCTGGCGGCGCTGGCCGAACTGCGGGGCCTTCCGGTCGAGGAGATGGCGAGGATCACCAGCGACAACATTTGCCGGCTGTTTTCCAAGGTTCCGCGGACGGCGCCGGAGACTGCCGCGGCATGAGCCTCAAGGCCACGATCCTCGGTTGCGGGTCCTCCGGCGGGGTTCCGCGCATCGGCGGCGACTGGGGCAAATGCGATCCGGCCAACCCGAAAAACCGGCGGCGGCGCTGTTCGATACTGCTCCGCAAGACTGGCGGCGGCGGAGAAACGAGGGTTCTGATCGATACCTCGCCGGACTTGCGGGAGCAGATGCTTTCGGCTGGCGTGGGCAGCCTCGATGGCGTGCTGTTCACGCATGAACATGCCGACCATACCCATGGCATTGACGATCTGCGCGCCTTTTTCCTGCGCCAGGGGCAGCGCATCGATGTCTGGGCAGATGACGCCACCGGCCGGATGCTCACGACCCGGTTCAGCTATTGCTTTTATGCCGCGCCGGGAAGCGATTATCCGCCGATCCTAAACCTGCGCCAGATCGAACCGGGAAAGCTGGTGGCCGTCTCAGGAAAGGGTGGCGAGATCGCGGTTCAGCCGTTTCACGTCCATCATGGCACCATCGATGCGCTCGGGTTCCGGATCGGCAACGTCGCCTACACGCCGGACATCGACGGCGTGCCGGCCCAAAGCCTTGCGGCCCTCGAGAACCTTGATCTGTGGATCGTTGATGCCCTGAAGCGGCAGCCGCATGGCAGCCACTGGTGCCTGTCCCAGACGCTGGACTGGATCGCGCGGCTGAAGCCGCGGCGCGCCGTGCTGACCAACATGCATGTCGATCTCGATTACGAGACGCTGGTGAGCGAGCTTCCGGACGGCGTTTTGCCGGCCTTTGACGGCATGGAACTAGATTTTCGGGATATCTGATTATGTTCCATAATATATATTATGCGAGTAAGGGAGATCGATGTCCCCGTGGGATGATCTCCGCCGAAGATGGCGTGAAAGCGCCTCCCTGCCAGTCGCCGAGCCAATTCTCGACGGCCAGCCCGGCCTCGGCAAGACGCGCGGCGATCTGGTCCTGGGGCGCGAACCGGATCTGCGACGTGGCTTGCCAGCGGCGGCCATCATCCGCCTGGTAGAACGTCTCATAGGCGGCGATGCCGCTCATGGCGTCGTAGCGGACATCGTTCCAGGCGGTGATGCGCCCCAGTTCCGGCAGCGCGAACACCCGCTCCGACAGCGCCGGTATCCATTCGCGCCATTCCTCCCACGCCGGGTTGCGGCTGTCAAAGATGTACCGGCCCCGCGGCGCCAGATGGGCTGCGATGGTCGCACACAGCGCGCGCTGGTCATCATCGGTCAGGAAGCACTGGAAGGCGTGGCCAGTGAGCACGATGAGGTCGAAGCGCCTGCCGAGCCGCACCACGCGCCCGTCCGCCTCGACCCAGGTCACGGCCTTGCCGCCCGCGCGGCGGCGGGCCACCGCAAGCATGGCGGCGGCGGGATCCACGCCCCAGACCTCCCGCCCGTCGCCCAGGGCCGCAGCCAGAAGCCCGGTGCCGCAACCGAGGTCAAGCACGCTGCGGGCCTCCTGCGCCAAATTGAGGCAAAAGCGGGTATCGTCGCCCCAGCCATTCTCGGCGTCGTAGAACCGGACGAGTGCGGGGTCCTCGAAAAGTCTGTCCTGCATGCCCGCCGGGTAGCCCTTTTTCGCGCGATCGGCTAGTCCAGCCGGCATGACCCAGAACCCCGCCGACATGGACCCCCGAAAAATTGAAACACTCCGCGCCATCATGAAAGCGCTCAGAACCCCCGTGACCGGGTGTCCGTGGGACCTCCAGCAGAATTTCGCGACCATCGCCCCCTACACCATCGAGGAAGCCTATGAGGTGGCGGATGCCATCGAAAGGGGCTCCCGCGCCGATCTTTGCGAGGAGCTGGGCGATCTGCTGCTGCAGGCCGTCTACCACGCGCAGATGGCGGATGAGGAAGGAAGCTTCAGCTTCGATGACGTGATCGCGGCGGTGAACGCCAAGATGATCCGACGCCACCCGCATGTGTTCGGCAGCGCGGAAGACCGCGCCGCGCCGCTCGCCAAGGGTTTCTGGGAGGAGATGAAAGCCAGGGAACGCCAGGATAAGCCGCGTGAGGGCGTGCTTGCGGGCATTCCCGCCGCCCTGCCCGGCCTCACGCGCGCCGTGAAGCTGCAGGCGAAAGCGGCAAAGGTTGGCTTTGATTGGCCGTCTATCGAGAATGTCTATGACAAGATTGCCGAGGAAGTGCAGGAGTTCCGCGAAGCACCCGCCGGCAAGAAGGCTGAGGAATTTGGCGACCTGCTGTTCGCCATGGCCAATGTGGCGCGCCACCTCGGGATCGACCCCGAAGCGGCCTTGCGGTCTGCCAACGCCAAGTTCGAGCGCCGCTTCGCGCATATCGAGGCAAGGCTTAAGGAGATGGGCAAGGAGCCGAAACAGTCCACATTGGACGAGATGGACGGGCTCTGGAACGAGGCCAAGAAGCTCGGCAAATAGCCCTATTCCGCCGCCAGGCGGCGGGCGCCCAACGCCCGCATGGCGGCCCCGAAACGGGCGGATGCCTGCCCCGCCTTGTCGGCGCCAAGCCGCACCTTCATCAGAATCCGGCCATCGGAACAGTTGCGTCTGCCCAGCACCTCGCCACGGTCATGGAGCCACGCCTGACCGGCGCCGTCCTCTGGCGCCAGCGCGATCTCATAGACCGTGTCCTCGGCGCCGAGCCGCCCTTCGATCAGTTCGAGCAGCGGTGTCACCCCTTCGCCGGTGACCGCCGAAACCATGACACAGCCCGGCCGCCGCAGCGCCTGCGCTTCTCGCGCGGCGCGCTCTTCGGGCGGCAGCAGGTCGAGTTTGTTCCACACCTCGATCACCCGCCCGCGCCTGACCTCGTCGATGCCGAGCTCGGCCAGCACATGGTTCACGTCTTCCGACTGGGCGTCGGTGTCGGCATGCGAGATATCCCGCACATGCAGGATGAGATCGGCCGACAGCACTTCTTCGAGCGTGGCGCGGAACGCGGCGATGAGCGAGGTCGGCAGATCGGAGATGAACCCCACCGTGTCGGACAGGATCACCTTGCGGCCATGCGGCAGCGCGATCACCCGCATGGTGGGATCGAGGGTGGCGAACAGCAAGTCCTTGGCCAGCACGCCCGCGCCGCTCAACCGGTTGAACAGCGTTGATTTGCCGGCATTGGTGTAGCCCACCAGCGCGACCACCGGATAGGGCACGCGCGCCCTGCCCTTGCGGTGAAGCGACCGGGTCTTCACCACCGATTCCAATTGCTTCTCGATACGGCTGATGCGCTCCTGGATCAGCCGCCGGTCAGCTTCCAGCTGACTTTCGCCGGGGCCGCCGAGGAAGCCGAAGCCACCGCGCTGCCGCTCCAGATGCGTCCATGAGCGCACGAGACGGCTCTTCTGGTATTGCAAATGCGCGAGTTCAACCTGCATCGCGCCCTCGCGCGTTGAGGCGCGGCGGCCGAAGATTTCGAGAATGAGGCCGGTTCGGTCCAGTACCTTGGCGCCCCAGGCCTTCTCGAGGTTGCGCTGCTGGACCGGCGTGAGCTGGGCGTTGACCACCACGAGCTCGGCTTCGGTCTCCTTCACACGCTCGGCGATTTCCTCGACTTTGCCGGACCCCAGCAGCGTCGCCGGCTTGGGCGCCGTTACGGGTGCGATGATACGATCAGCGATTTCGAGGTCTATGGCCAGTGCCAGCCCAACCGCTTCGTCAAGCCGGGCCGCGACATCCCGGTCCGCCGATGGCGGCGCATTGCGGTCGCGGCGGTCCACCTGCAGCACGATGGCGCGGGTGGCGGCCTTTCCCTCAATCTGGAAATCGACACCGCCGCCGGTGGTGTTGCGCGACCTCAACCGCCGGCCTGTTCTTCGTCGAACAGGCTGATCGGCCCGCCTGGCATGATCGTCGAGATCGCGTGTTTGTAGACCAGCTGGGACATGCCGTCACGGCGCAGGAGAACACAGAAATTGTCGAACCAGGTGATCACCCCCTGGAGCTTGACGCCGTTGACGAGGAACACCGTCACCGGAATTTTCTGCTTTCGCACGTGGTTGAGGAACGTATCCTGCAAATTTTGCTGTTTTTCTTGGGCCATCTCGATCTACTCTTGTTCTGGGGCCATTTTTGTTATTCTAGCACGGCCCTGCCGTTTATTTCAATTTCCCAACTCCGTGTCCTCTTCATGGCGGCCCGTGAGCCCCAGAAGCTTTATTTTCCGGTGCAGGGCCGATCGTTCCATGCCGATGAACTGGGCTGTCCTGGAAATGTTTCCGCCGAAACGGCCGAGTTGGGCGGTGATGTAGTCGCGTTCAAAAGCCTCGCGCGCCTCGCGTAAAGGGTAGACGAGAAGGTGTTCTATACCGACGCTTGCAACCGCCGAACCGGCGCCGCCTGCGTCGGATGGCAGCATGGCGGCGCTGATTTCGGTGCTTGCGTCTCCGCCGGCCAGGATCAGCATACGCTCGACGTTGTTGCGTAGCTCACGCACATTGCCCGTCCAGTCCCTGGTCTGGAGGACCGCAATCGCATCGTCCGCGAACTTTCGCAGTGGCTGGCCGGAGCTCATCGAATAGCTACGGGCAAAGTGGGCGATCAGTTCCGGAATATCGTCCCGCCGCTCGGCAAGCGGCGGCACGTGGATCGGCACCACGCCAAGCCGGTGGTAGAGGTCCTCGCGAAAGCGGCCCATGGCAATGAGCGCAGGCAGGTCACGGCAGGTAGAGGAGACCACACGGATGTCGACCTTGACCTTCTTGCCGCCGCCAACGCGCTGGAAGGTCTGGTCAACCAGCACGCGGAGCACCTTGCCCTGGGTTTCAAGCGGCATATCCGCCAATTCGTCGATGTAGAGGGTGCCGCCATGGGCTTCTTCCAGGGCCCCTACCCTGCGCGTGGCGCCCGTACCGTCTTCGACACCGAAAAGTTCTTCCTCCATGCGCTCGGGAGCCATCGCCGCGGCACTCAGGGTCACGAACGGTCCAGATGCACGCAGCGACATGGAATGAAGGTTTCGTGCCGCCAATTCCTTTCCAGCGCCCATCGGTCCTGCGATCAATACCCGGCTGTTGGACGGTGCGATCTTCTTGAGAAGGGTGCGCAGCTGGCGCATCGCTGCGGAGTTGCCGAGCAATTCGGACTCCGTGCCCGCCTTGCCCTTGAGTTCCTCGTTCTCGCGCTTGAGGCGGGATGTCTCGAGAGCCCGTCCGACCACAAGCAGAAGCCTGTCCGCCTTGAATGGCTTCTCGATATACTCATAGGCGCCGCGCTTGATCGCCGCCACCGCCGTCTCGATGTTGCCGTGACCCGAGATGATCACCACCGGAACCTCGGGGTTCTTGTCCTTGATGAGTTTCAGGAGATCGAGGCCATCGAGCTTTGAGCCGATGAGCCAGATATCGAGGATGATGAGGGACGGCCGCCGCTGGGCGATTTCCGCCAGAGCTGCGTCCGAATTATGCGCCAGCCGCGTCTCATAGCCCTCGTCCTCGAGTATTCCGGCGATGAGATCGCGGATATCCGCTTCGTCATCGATGATCAGGATGTCTGCCGCCATTCGATATCCAATTCCTTATTCGGCGGCGCTGGTGCGCGCCGCAAGCTTGCCGAACTGGAGCGTCACGCTCGCTCCTTGTATTCCTTCCGGTGAGGCTGGTGCGTCCTCAAGGATGAGCCGGCCGCCATGCTCCTCCATGATACGCTTGACGATGGCGAGACCCAGACCGGTGCCCTTCTCGCGGGTGGTCATATATGGTTCAGCAAGGCGATGACGGTTTTCACGCGGAAGCCCGATGCCATTGTCGACCACTCTGATGAATGGCTGATCATTCTGGACTCCGGCTATGATGGAAACATGGCCGCGCGGAAGCGGCTGCTGCTGGAGACGGGCTTCTATCGATTCCTTTGCATTCTTGACCAGATTGGTGATCGCCTGCGTGATGAGCCGCCGGTCAAACGGAAATACGAATTCACCGCCTGTCACGTCCAGTTCAATATCGATATCCGACGACGATACCCGCTGCAACACCGTGGCCTCGCGCACGATTGCGGATAATTCCTGCGGCTCGGGAACGGCTTTGGGCATGCGCGCGAAGGACGAGAATTCATCGACCATGCGGCCAATGTCGCCAACCTGGCGGATGATGGTGTCGGTGCATTGATCGAACACCTGCTTGTCTGACTGGATCTGCGCGCCATACTTCCGCTTCAGGCGTTCCGCCGAAAGCTGGATTGGCGTCAGCGGGTTCTTGATTTCATGGGCGATACGGCGTGCGATATCGGCCCACGCGGACGTGCGCTGTGCGGAAACGAGATCGGTGATGTCGTCGAATGTCAGAACGTGGCCGTGCTCGGCATCGTTTGAGCTTTCAGTGGTCACCCGCGCGAACAGGCTGCGGCTTTCGCCCATGCGCTCGATGTCGATCTGCCCTTCGGCGAAGCCGGAGGGCCTGGTCAGCGCCTGTTCGAAGATCGGCCGGAACGGCGCCAGCACGACTTCAGCCGGTTTTCCGATCAGATCGCTCTCGCCATGGCCCAGCAAATTCAGCGCCGAGCGGTTCACCAGAGACACCTTGCCTGCCGGATCAATGCCCACGACCCCGGCGCTGACGCCAGCCAGCATGGCTTCGGTAAAGCGGCGGCGTTCATCAATCGCATCGCTGGCCGTCACGAGATCATCGCGCTGCTGCTTGAGATGCCCGGTCATGGAATTGAAAGTCCGGGACAGCGTCTGAAGGTCTTCCGGCCCCTCGACCACCGCGACCTTGGCGTCCAGCTCGCCACTCGAGACACGGCGCGCGGCATCGAGAAGCCGTACAACGGGCGCGACCAACTTGTCGGAGAACCACAAGCCCACCCAGATCGCCGCCAGCAGCAGCACCATGCCGACGAGGGCATAGACCATGCCAAAGGTGATCTGCACACCAAGGCGCCTCTCCATCAGAAGGTCGTACTCCTGCTTCGCGGCGCGTGTTCGCTCAAGAAGCCCCAGGGCTGACTTGTTGATCGCCCGGTAAACCATGAGGTAGGACCCGGGATAGCTTGGCAGTCTGATCAGACCGCGCACCACGTTTCCGCCTTTGCCGGGAGGAAGCACCACCAGTTCGCCACGGTCCGCGGCCTTCAGCGCATCGGCACTTGGCGGGAAGAACTTGATTTCGTCATTCGCGACGAATCTCGCGCCAAATTGCTGCTGGCCGTCTGCCTGCTGTGTGGGATCGAAGATAAAGGCAGCGGGCAGCCCTCTCAGGGTTGCATGGCGCGCCAGGCGGCGGAAGAAGGTGGCCTTGTCGGTGTCGAAGATATCGCGTTGCTGCGCAAGATCGGTGGAGATCTGGGTAACGTCATTGCGCACCGCGTCCGTGAGGCTCTTGATATAGGCTTCGGCAACGAAGGTCGCCGAGTCGACGATGGCCTGCGTTCGTTGAGAAAACCAGGCATCCAGACCACGGTTCAGCGTGAACGTTGCAAACACCGCGACAATGATGGCCGGCACCACGGCTATGATGCTGAACAGCAAGACCAGACGAAGATGAAGCGCCGCCCCCGGTGTGCCGCGGCGCTTCTCAAGGATCAGAAATACCACCTGTCCCAGAACCGCGGTGGCCATGACGAGCAGGAGAATGCCGTTCATGAAAAGCAGGAGCGAGGTGTTCTGAGGGGTCGGCTCAATCGGCGTCATGCCGGTGAGAATCGCGAAGGTGGCCAGACCAAGCACGACCCCGGCCAAGACCAGCGTAAAGCCGGCAAGGCCTGTCGACCGCCGAAGCCGCTCAGAGACGCGATTTTGGACCTGCTCGCTCATCACCACCGTTCAGCAGAAACTGTTGCAGGAAATCAACAGTAAATGTGACCTATTTGCGACAGTGATGGCTGTGCCCGCACGCGCCGGCCTTGCTAGGTCGTGTCCTTATGTAGCCCACTCCGACTCCATCTAACAACGACTGAAACACTCCAGAACAGGGCTGTGACGCGAGTGGCCACAACCGGAAACGTGTAAGCCTGTTGTGCTTCTTCCCGCCCGGCGCCTACAAGTATGCTACAGACCCCGAGCAGTACCTCGTCCATTGGCAGTGCTTCTAGAATGTCTCAAGACATCACGGTACCTTCCAAGAAAGGACGCCTTTCGACACAATCAGAGACACGCTCCAAGCAAACCCTGGATCGTCTCGCGAGGTCGTCTCCGTTGCAAACTGAAGCGCAGCTGTATTCACTCCCTTGATGCAGATATGTGGCCTGCTGCCGGTTCCGTGGACATGCACTTAAGCTAACCCCGCCTTCCTCTCGAACTCAATGGGGCTGATGTACCCGAGCGTGGAATGCCGGCGCTTGGGGTTGTAGAAGCACTCAATGTAATCGAACACATCGGCC
>NZ_JBJTER010000081.1:0-15692 GCF_046093005.1 Aestuariivirga sp. | reverse complement strand
CCCACGGCGGGCGAAGTGCTGATCGCCGGGCGCAATTGCTCCGCGCTTGATGACCAGGCGCGTACCCGCATCCGCCGCATCGGCATCGGCTTCGTCTATCAGTTTCACCATCTCTTGCCGGAGTTCTCGGCCCTCGAGAATGTGATGATGCCGCAGCTCATCGCCGGTCAGAATCGCGCCGCCGCGGCCGACCGCGCGCGTGAACTGCTGACCCGCCTGGGGCTTGCCGCCCGGCTTGAACACCGGCCAGCGGACCTTTCGGGCGGTGAACAGCAGCGCGTGGCCATCGCCCGCGCGCTGGCTAACCGTCCGCTCCTGCTGCTTGCCGGCAAGCCCCAGGCGGGTCAGGAGTTCACGCGCGCGGTCGGTCGCGGCGGCGCGGTTCTGACCGGCGATGAGCTGCGGCATCATCACATTCTCGAGGGCCGAGAATTCCGGCAAGAGATGGTGAAACTGATAGACGAAGCCGATGCCGATGCGGCGGATGCGGGTACGCGCCTGGTCATCAAGCGCGGAGCAATTGCGCCCGGCGATCAGCACTTCGCCCGCCGTGGGGGCTTCGAGCAGCCCCGCGATGTGCAGAAGCGAAGACTTGCCGGACCCCGACTGGCCGACCAGCGCCACGATTTCGCCCGGCCGCACGATGAGGTTCAAATCGCGGAATACTTCGAGCTGGCCCTTGCCCTCCGCGTAGCAGCGGGTAACGGAGCGGAGTTCAAGCGCTGGGGTTAGCTCGCTCATTCGTAACGGAGCGCCTCGACGGGATCGAGCCTGGCCGCCCGCCACGCGGGATAAAGCGTCGCGGCGAAGGACAGCCCCAGCGCCATCAGCACGATCATGACCGTTTCCCAGGAATCCATCTTGGCCGGCAACTGGGCGAGGTAATAGAGCTCCGGGTTAAAGGGATCGACACCCGACACCCATGAGATGAATTGCCGGATGCGCTCGGTGTTGAGGCAGATCAGCAGCCCCGTGATGAAGCCGGCAATGGTTCCGGCCGTGCCAATCGCCGCACCGGTGAGGAAGAACACCCGCTGGATGGCGCCGCGCGTGGCGCCCATGGTGCGCAGGATGGCGATGTCGTGGCTCTTGTCCTTCACCAGCATGATGAGGCCGGAGATGATGTTGAGGGCCGCCACCAGAATGATCATGGTCAGCACCAGGAACATCACGTTGCGCTCAACCGCGAGGGCATTGAAGAAAGTCGAGTTGCGGTCCTTCCAGGTAGAGACCGCCATGTCGGTGCCCGCTTCCGCCAGAACCGGCAGCAGATATTGTTCGACGTTATCAGGGTCCGCCACCATGATCTCGATCTGGTTGACGCCGTCGTCGGTGACGAAATAGTCCTGCGCCTCTGAGAGTGGCATGTAGATGACGTTTTCGTCGTAATCCGACATGCCAACTTTGAAGATGGCGACGACCGGATAATCGCGCAGCCGCGGCGCCGTGCCGACGACGGTATCCGGGCCCTCCGGCGAGATGATGGTGATGCGCGAGCCGAGCCCCAGCTGGTGCCGCCAGGCCATGCGCTCGCCGATGGCAACGCCACCCGCCGTATCGAAGCCCTTGAAAGACGGCGGGCTGTCCGGCGTGAATTCCGGGTTCATGGCGGTGCGAAGGCTGTCGTTGTTGAGGCTCGGCAGCTTCTGGATATCGGCCTCGGCGATGCCGCGAACCAGCGCGCCGGTGTTGTTGTGGAGGCTGGACGCCATCGCTTGCCCCTCAACCAGCGGCACGGCCCTCACCACACCCGGAACACTGGCGATGCGTTCGGCAAGATCGCCATAGCCCGCCAGCGGCGCGGCATCGGTGCGGTAGATGCTGACATGGCCCTGGAAACCGAGGATCTTGTCCAGAAGCTCGGCGCGGAAGCCATTCAGCACCGCCATCACCACGATGAGCGTAGCCACACCGAGCAGGATGCCGAGAAAGGAAAACAGCGAGATGACAGAAATGAACCCCTCGCGCCGCCGCGCCCGCAGATAACGGCCGGCCAGCATCCATTCGAAGGCTGCGAAGGGCCGGGTATCGGGCAGGCTCTTTTCCATCAGCGCGCGAAGCGGGACACGATCTGGTCCAGCGCCACATTTTCGCGCGCGCCGGTCTTGCGGTTCTTGACTTCGGCCACGCCACCCTTGAGGCCGCGCGGGCCGATGATCACCTGCCAGGGAAGCCCGATCAGATCCATGGTGCCGAACTTGGCGCCAGCGCGCTCGTCGCGGTCGTCATAGAGGACATCGACGCCCCTGGCCTCAAGCTCCGCATAAAGCCGGTTGCAAACGGCATCGGTTTCAGCATCGCCCGCCTTGAGATTGATGAGGCCGACACGGAACGGCGCTACCGCCTCCGGCCAGATGATGCCCGCCTCGTCGTGACTCGCCTCGATGATGCCACCAACGAGGCGCGACACGCCAATGCCATAGGAACCGGACTGCACGGTGACCATCTTGCCGTCCGGCCCCTGCACCACGCAGCCCAGCGGCTCCGAATATTTGGCGCCGAAGAAGAAAATATGGCCCACTTCGATGCCGCGGCCAGTGACCCGGCGTTCAGCCGGCACACGGGCCTCGTAATCGGCCTGGTCGTGCATTTCGGCTGTGGCGGCATATTTCGAGGTGAAATCATCAACCACCCGCGCCACCGCGCCAACATCGTCATAGTCGATCTCGAAGGACTGCCAGTCCATGTCGTGGAAGGCGCGGTCGAAATGGACTTCTGACTCGCCGGTGTCGGCGAGGATCAGGAATTCATGGCTGTCCTTGCCGCCAATGGGACCGGTTTCAGCGCGCATCGGCACCGCCTTCAAGCCCATGCGGGCGAAGGTCTTGAGATAAGAGACGAACATCTTGTTGTAGGAATGCTGGCCGGCCTCGCGGGTGAGGTCGAAGGAATAGGCATCCTTCATCAGGAATTCGCGGCCGCGCATGACGCCGAAGCGCGGGCGCACCTCATCGCGGAACTTCCATTGGATGTGGTAGAGGTTGCGCGGCAGATCCTTGTAGCTCTGCACACCCTGGCGGAAGATGTCGGTGATCATCTCCTCATTGGTGGGGCCATAGAGCATGTCGCGGTCATGCCGGTCCTTGATGCGCAGCATTTCCTTGCCATAGGCGTCATAGCGGCCGGACTTCCGCCACAGGTCGGCCGGCTGGATGGTGGGCATCAGCACCTCGATGGCGCCCGCCCGGTTCTGTTCCTCGCGGACGATCTGCTCGATCTTGCGCAGGACGCGGTAGCCCAGCGGCAGCCATGAGTAGCTTCCGGCCGCCTCCTGGCGGATCATGCCGCAGCGCAACATAAGCTTGTGGGAGACGATCTCCGCTTCCTTTGGGTCGTCCCGCAGAATTGGCATGAAATAATGGGAAAGACGCATGAGAATCCTGTCTGTTAGGCGGGTTATGGCGGTTTTACGGGAAACCCCCGGGAACTCAAGCCAGCGCCCCTCGCCGCGGAGCTGATATCAGCAGCCTTTGGCGGCGCCACCTCGGCGGGAGGATTGACGAACGCAGATTATGGCTTTGCTGTGACATTTTTAACTCGACAAGCCTGCACCATGTGCTAGCGTTTCAAGTTATAAGAACAAGATCACGGTCCACCCAAACGTGGCCCAGGTCTGGGGAGGTAGGTTTCCAGGCGCCCGATTTTGTGGCGGCCCAGCCGGTCCGGTCACTGGCTGAAAGGGAAACGAATTGGAAAAAGGCGGGACGCTGGTCTCGCCTTTTTTCTTTGACTATCGCTTGTCACGGTCAAACGGGTTCTTGCCGCCACGCAGGCTGAAGCGAATCGGCACGCCGCCCAGATCGAAGGTCTCGCGCAGACTCGTCATCAGATAGCGCAGGTAGCTCTCCGGCATCTTGGCAAGCTGATTGCCGAACAGCGCGAAGGTCGGCGGCCTGGCGCTCGCCTGGGTCGCGTAGCGGATCTTGATGCGGCGGCCGGAGGGTGCTGGCGGCGGGTTGCGCTCGATCGCGGCTTCCAGCCAGCGGTTGACCTGGGCGGTCGGCACGCGGCGGTTCCAGCGTTCGGTCGCGGCGAACACGGCGGCGAGGAGCTTGTCCATGCCACGCTCCTGTTTGGCCGAGAGGGTGACAACCGGCACGCCGCGGATTTCAGGCAGCACATCCTCCAGGTCGCTCTGCACGTCCTTGAGCTTTTTCTGCTTGTTCGGTACGAGGTCCCACTTCGAAAGGGCCAGCACCACCGCGCGGCCTTCGCGGGCCGCGAGATCGCAGAGCGCCAGGTCTTGCCGCTCGATGGGAAGCGAGGCGTCAATCAGCACCACCACGCATTCCGCGAAACGAATGGCGCGCAACGCGTCGGACACCGCGAGCTTCTCGACCTTGCCGGTGACCCGCGACTTGCGGCGGATTCCCGCCGTATCCCACAGCCTGATCTTGTTGCCCCGCCACTCGAAATCGGAGGATATCGCATCGCGCGTGATGCCGGCCTCGGGTCCGGTCAGCATGCGCTCCTCGCCGAGGATGGCGTTGACGAGGGTCGATTTCCCGGCGTTGGGCTGGCCGATGATGGCGAGCCGCAGCGGGCCTTCCGTGGGCGCCTCGCTTTCGGCTGGTTCCGCGGCCTCCGGCACTTGTTCCGCATACGGACGAAGCGCGTCATAGACGAGGTCCAGGCCCTCGCCGTGCTCGGCTGACACCGGCAGCGGCGCGCCAAAGCCAAGCGCGAAGGCATCAAGCAGGGCCGCCTCATGGCCGCGCCCCTCCGCCTTGTTGGCGAGCAGGATCACCGGCTTGCCGCGGCGGCGGATGCGCGCCGCCAGCTCACGGTCGGCGGGTGTCACGCCGGCGCGCGCGTCGATCACGAACAGCACCACGTCGGCGAGATCCACCGCGGCCTCAGCCTGGGCGCTCATGCGGGCCTCGAGGCTGTCGCCCCTGGCATGGTCGAGACCCGCCGTGTCGAACACCCGGAAGCGCAGATCGCCGAGCTGGGCCTCCCCCTCCCGGCGGTCGCGGGTGACGCCCGGCTGATTATCCACCAGCGCCAGCTTGCGGCCGACCAGGCGGTTGAACAGCGTCGATTTCCCGACATTGGGCCGCCCCAGAATGGCGACGGTCGCGGTCATTGCGGATCTTTGAAGGTATCGCCCGTGGTGGCAGGTGGTTTGCAACTGGGATCGTCAGGCCCGCAATAAACCTCAGTCTCCCCGGGACCGGCCGCAGTATTGCCCGCGGTTCCCGCTTTAGGCGCCGGAGCGACCGCCACATCCTGCTTTTCGGGGAATGTGGGACGGCCTGGAATGGCCTCTTCGCGGGTGCCGGGGAGCACGGTGTTGTCGGTCTGGCCCGTAAGGCTGTTGATCGTGCTACAGCCCCCGAGGAGCCCCGCGGCCAGCAAAACAACCAGAAGCCGGCTTGCAGCTCTCATTTTGCGGCCACCATCGGCGCCAGCAACTGGGCCATGACACCGGCGCGCTGCCGCAAGGCGGCGGGCGTTTCCGGATCGGCAAGAATGGCCTGTACCTGGAGGTTCGCGCCCTCATAGTCCTTGAGCCGGAACTGGACCGCCGCCATGATCTCCCGCGATACATGCCGCCAGGGGTTCCCGGCCTGGCTCAAATCTTTCAGCCGGGCTTCGATGTCGGCAAAGGCGGCTTTGTCAGCCAGCACCGCCGCCGCGCGAATCCGGGAGAGGTCGCGCAGGGAATTGCCCAGCTTGGCGTCAGCGGCGATCGCATCGTAAATCTTGACCGCTTCATCCGTCTTGCCTTCACCGGCCAGCACAGCCGCCTCGCCCAGCTGCGCGAGTGCCACAAAGCCGGTGGTTCCGATCGCCTCGAAAGCCTTGAGCGCTTCATCCGCCTCGCCGCTGGCCGCCAGGCCCGCCGCCGCGAAGAAACTGTCACCAGCGGCTTCCGATTGCTTCTGCTGCCAGTAGCGCCAGCCCTCGTAACCGGCCACCCCCACGATCACCAAAAGGGCCAGACCGACCAGGAGGTTACCATATCGCCGCCAAAGCTTCTTATACTGTTCCTGGCGGACTTCCTCGTCCACCTCGCGAAACAGGGATTCGTCACTCACCGCCTGTTGCTCCTAACGTCCACCCACCCGGCAAGACGGGGCGTAGATCAGGGCAGAGGCCAAATCAAGGCAATTCAGGCGCCCTGCCTGCCGCCCGACTGGCCGTAAATGCCACGCACCACCCGGCTGCGATCACGCCGGTAGAGCAGCCACAGCGCAAGGCCGATGCCGGCCAAACCCGAAACGAACCCAGCCACTTCGAACATCATGCCGCCTCTCCTGGAGAATCAGAAGTGTCGGCATCATGACCTCAACCGGTTAAGGATTTGGAAATTACTTTGCCCGGGACCAGGATTTTCACAATTATTTCAGTAGCATTAAACCAGGTAAGCTAATTAAAGCAGGGCTACTCCTTGAGTTCATAAGTATTCTCAAGCGCCGGAAAGTTCCGGGCCCGAACCTCCTCCGCATAGGCGCGGATGGCGCCCTCGATGGCCACTCCCACCTTGCCGAATTCCTTGACGAATTTGGGAACCCGGGGGCTCAGGCCCAGCATGTCCTCCATCACCAGGATCTGGCCATCGCAGGCGGGCGAGGCGCCGATGCCAATGGTGGGGATCGGAATCTCATGGGTGATCTTGGCGGCCAGCGGCTCGGCGATGGCCTCGAGCACCACCGCAAATGCCCCCGCATCGGTCACCGCCCGCGCGTCCTCCTCGATGATGGCCCACTGCTCGCGGGTACGGCCCTGCGTCTTGAAGCCGCCCAGAATGTTGATCGACTGCGGCGTCAGGCCAATGTGCGCCATGACCGGGATGCCGCGCTCGCTCAGAAAGCGGATGGTTTCGGCCATGCGCTTGCCGCCTTCCAGCTTGATCGCGCCGCACTGGGTTTCCTTCATGACCATGGCGGCGTTGCGGAAGGCCTGGGCGGGCCCCTCCTCATAAGATCCGAAGGGCATGTCGACCACCACCAGCGCGCGCTTCGCCCCGCGCATCACCGCGCGGCCATGCAGAATCATAAGCTCGAGCGGCACCGGCAGCGTCGACTCGAAGCCGTGCATGACCATGCCGAGCGAATCCCCCACCAGCAGAAAGTCCACATACTTGTCGGCGATCGCCGCCGTGTGGGCGTGGTAGGAGGTAAGCGAGACGATCGGGTCCTTGCCCTTGCGGGCGGTGATCTCAGGCGCGGTCAGGCGGCGGAGTTGAACATGCTGCGACATGAGCTGAAACTAGTCGCCTTGGCGGGACGCGGCAAGAGGCCCCTAGCCGAGCTGCACCACCGGAATGCCGATCAACACGCCATGCAGCTGGGCCATCAGCGCATAGAGAGCAACTCCGGCAATCACCGCCAGAAGGTCATGCCCGCCGCGCCGTTCGGGCGATGGCCGGACCCCGTAATACGTTCCGATAATCATGTGCAGCAGCGCATAGACCGCGAAGCCGCCGAACAGGATAGTTCCGGCAAGATCGCCAGCCGCCAACAGGTGGCCGGCGGCCCAGAAAATCACCGCCCAGGCCATCGGAAAGCGCAGCTTTTGCCTGAGGCTGCCGCGGAACAGAAAAATGCCGAGACAGATGAACCCGATGAGGGTGAGCAGGAAATTCGCATAACGGCCCCAGGATGGCGGGCCATAGAGCGGCACGAAATCCGCCATGCGCCAGCCCAGCACCACGACCGCCAGACCGGCGAGCGTGGCGAGGCCGTAGACAGGGCCATAGGCGCGCGCGCCTACGGCCTCCTTGAGCTTCGACTTGAGTGGCGGGACCGCCGCAATAAGATGCAGCGCCGCGGTCAGTGCCACGCCAAAAGCAAGCAGGATCATCCGGTCACCGGCACGTTCAGCACATAGGGGTGGAAGCCGTAGAGGAACACAAGATAGAGCAGGACGCCAACCGCCACCGCGATGATGTCGGAGCGCAGACGCGGCTGATATTGTGGGCGCTTACCGCGCATTTCCGACATCACGATGTCAGCGAGGCTGACGGCGAAGAAGGTTCCAAACAGCCACACCTCAGAACGCTGGCCATTGACCAGCAGATGCGAACCAGACCATAGCAGGATGCCGATCGACATCGGGTTGTGCAGCCACTTCCTGAGATAACCCTTGCCATGCGACGCGCCGATCAGAATGAAGGCGAGCAGCGTGCACAGCATGGTAAGATGGCGCATGCCGCCCCACGGCTCATAGAGGATATCGGCGGCGGCCGGGCCGGCCCTGGTCTGGATATAGCCGAGGGCCATCAGCGCCACACCCGCCAGCGACACAATGCTGTAAAGGCCCTTCCACCGCTTCTCGCCCAGCCGCGCCTCCAGCGCGTCGCGCGGGCCCGGCATAAAGATCGAGAACAAATGGCTGCCGCCAAACAAAAGGCAACCCAGCAGGAGCATGGTCATAACGTCTCACCTCTCATGTCTTTTTCTTGCCAGATTCCCCGTGCTGATCCAAGAGCAGGATAGGGCGATGCGTGTGTACCACGGCGGCGGCCCAAGAGAGACGAATGCTTTCACAGCCGTCACCGCGATTGCGTTCTGAAGGCGAGGACCAGCAAGCATGGCACAGCCGGCGACCCTATTCATCATTTGCTCGGACATGACCCGCAACGGCAAGACGCTGCTGGCGCGGGTGCTGGCCGATCACCTGCTGATCGAGGGCCGCGACCCGTTCTGTTTCGACCTCGGATCGCCGCAGCCGGCCTTGCGCGGTTTCTTCCCCGGCCGCACGGCGCTCGCCGGCCTCAAGGACGCGCAAGCGGAGGCCAGCTTTTTCGAAAGAATACTGTCATCGGCCGGCCGCGACCAGGTGATCGATATCGGGGCCAGCCGGCTTGCGGCGTTCCGCGCCGCCGCGAAGTCCCATGGTCTTGCGGCGGCCGCTCGTGGACGGGGCTTTCGTCTTTGCATTCTGTTCATCGTCGACCGTGACGAGACCTCGCTCAAGGCGGCAATCGAGCTTGAGGAAGACCTGGAACCTGACTTATTTGTTCCAGTAATCAACCGCTTCGCCGGTTCAGCGCTGCCTGAAGGCGTTCCGGGCCCGGCGCTGGCGATGGAGCGTCTCGACCCCGAACTGGCGGCGATCATCGCCAGCCGCCGCTTCTCGCTCCGCGCAGTCATGCTGGGCGAAGAAGCCGGCATTCCGCCGCGCCACCAGGCAAGCCTCAAGAACTTCCTGCTGGCCCTGCGGACCGGCATACGCGATTTCGCCCCGGCGCTGAGCCTGCAGCAACTGCGCGCTATCGGCCAGCCACCCGCAAAAGACCTTTGATTGGCGCGCCGACAAGCCCTACATAGTTGGCGAAACACTGCCGGAGATTAGCATGACGAGAGTTAGGACCTTGGCCTTTGCCCTGTTCATCGGCGCCGGCAGCCTGCTGGCACCACCCGCGGTTCCGGCAGCACTCGCCCAGGTCGGTCAGATGGACGTGCAGCTGGCCTTCTCCGCCATCATGAACGCCGGCACGCGCGCCGATAGGGTGAAGTCCATCACGAAGGTGCCAAGCGTCGGCGTGGTAAGACTCGACGTGCCGGTGGTGCCACTGATGGGGTCAGACGTGCCGAGCTGGCAGGAATTCAAGATCATGGTGCAGCGCAATTACGCCGGCGTTTCGAAGCTGCGCAAGGCGCTGATGGCTAACCCCGCCACCCGCGCGGCGCTTGCCAAACACCGCATCGATCCCTCGCAGATCGCCGGCGCGCAGATTTCATCGCGCGGCTCCTTGCGGCTCTACATCTTCTCAAGCTGGAACAAGCGGCCCTGATCCCGGCCTTTGGGCCTGCGGCACGGCTACATCACCCGGCCCATGGAAAAGCCGGTGGCCAGGTACTTCCTTACGAAGATGATCAGCAGCAGGCCGGGAATGAGGCCTAGCACGCTGGCAGCGGAGAGCAAGGCGATGTCGCCCGAAAGCACGCCCGCGGCACGGGTCATGATGCCGGCGATGGGCTTGGCGTCGATGGTGGTCAGCGCATTGGCCAGCATGTATTCGATCCACGAGAACATGAAGCAGAAGAACGCCGCGACCGCGATGCCGGGCGCGATCTGCGGCACCAGGATACGAGCAATGTAGCCGGGGAGGCTATGGCCATCGACAGCGGCGCTCTCGTCCATCTCGCGCGGCACGGTGGAAATGAAACCCTCGAGTATCCAGATCGCCAGCGGCACGTTGAAGAAGCAATGTGCGAGTGCCACCGCGATGTGGGTATCGATGAGCCCGAGGTCCGAGAATATCTGCACGAAGGGGGCGAGCAGAATGGCGGGCGCCATCATCCTGAACATCAAGAGACCAAAAAACAGGCTGCGGTGGCCGAAGAAATCGTAGCGCGAGAAGGCAAAGGCGGCAGGTAGCGCCACGGCGACAGAAATCGCCACGTTGAGCAACACGTAAATCACCGCATTGACATAGCCCATGTACCAGTCCGGATCGGTGAAGATCAGCGCGTAGTTTGCCAAGCTGGGGTTGTGCGGAAAGAATGTAAGCTGACCGGCGATCTCGGCATTGGTCTTGAAGCTCATCACGACGAGCCAGTAGACCGGCGTCATGATGATGGCCACATAGATCAGCGGGGCAAGCGACGCGCGTGGCTTCATGCAAGTCTCCGGCGCGGCACGATGAGGCTGAAGAACAGCGCGGACACCGCCATCACGATCGCCAGATAGATGATCGACATGGCGCCGCCCTGGCCCAGATCGAACTCGATGGTGGCGGTCTGGATCAACTCATGCGAGAGGAACGTGGTGGCAACGCCGGGTCCTCCGCGGGTGACGACATAGGCTTCCGGATAGATCATGAAACTGTCCATCAGCCTGAGCAGCACGGCGATCAGCAGCACGAGCCGCAGCTTCGGCAATTCGATGTAACGGAAGATGGCCCAGCGGCTGGCGCCGTCGACGCGCGCTGCCTGGTAGAAGGCCTGCGGAATGGCACGCAAGCCGGCGTAACAGAGCAGGATGACAAGACCAGTCCAGTGCCAGGCATCCATCAGCAGCAGAGTGAGCCAAACGGTGACCGGGTTGTTCATGTCGTAATTGATGCCCGCCGCCCCAAACAGCCCGTATAGCAGGCCGACATTTGGCAACGTCAGCACCTTCCACAAATAGCCGACGACGATGGCGGGCGCGAGCAATGGAATGGCCAGCAGCACGATATAGACAGACGCACGCCAGCCCGCTGGCGGCAGCCGCAGCGCAACATAGATGCCGAGTGGAATCTGGATCAGCAATGCCAGGGCTGCGAAGCCAACGCTCCGCCCGAAGGCCCACCAGAATTCGGGCGCGGACAGCACACTGACATACCAGTCCGCCCCCACCCAGACGAAGTCATTGCCGGAAAACGTGTCATGCACCGAATAGAACGCCACGAAAGCGGTGGGCACGACGCCGCAAACGACCATCACCACAAGGGCGGGCAGCAGAAGCCAGAACGGCGCCGAGTCGCGCGAAAACATGAACGGAAGCTTGCGCCGCGCGGGAGGCGGGCGTCAAGGAAGCGTGGCCGCCGCCGGGGCCAGCTCCCGCTGTCCGCTACCAGCCGCGCAAATCATGCAGGATCACCACATCGGTGGCGGTGCTACCCCGTGCCTCGATCCGTCTGCCGCCAAGCCGCAGGGCGAGCGCGATCGAGCGCTCATTGCCCGGGTCGATATAGTTGGCGAGGCGCTGCCAGCCGCGTTCGCCCTTCGCCCAGCGCATCACCGCTTGCGCAGCCTCGAAGGCAATGCCCCGGCCTTCCGCCTCCGGCACCACGAACCAGCCCAGTTCGGGTTCGGGGTAGCCCTCCGGCTGATAGATGCCGACTTCACCCAGATAGGCGCCGCTCACCCGGTCATCCACGCCGAACGGACCGAAACCTTTAAGCGGCCACAGGGCGACGTCGGAGGCCCAGACGCGCCAGGCCTGTTCGCGGCTGAGCGGCCCATCCTCCCAGCGCGAACGCTCGGAAGCATAAAATGCCGCAAAATGCGCGAAATCGGCAAGCCGCGGCGGGCGAAGCACCAGCCTTTCGGTATGAAGGACGGGCGGTTGCGATGGCGCCGTCACGCCCGCTACTCCCACTCAATAAAACGACACAGTTTTTTACCTGTCTTTTCAATGACTTGCATATCGTGTATAACTTTCGTACAACATCGCCTCTGTCAAGCTACCAAATTTGCAGAATAGTTCAACTAAAGCCTGTCCTACAAACCTACACGTTGTTATGCGAATTCAATAGCAACACAACAGCACAATACTTGTGCGAAAACAATGGCATATGAATAGACCGCACCGTTACAATGCTACTACGTTCAACTCTTAGCAGTCCACCAAACGCCAGTTGACTTCATCTATTTTCTATATTCGTATTACGTTACACTTCCAACGCCGTAAATATCACCGCGCAGAAGGTCTGTGATTAATGCAGTCGATTAACAGCCTCAAATCAGTTCTAATCGTTGCAACCACTTGGACCGTCGCCATGATGGTCATCTATGTGATTTCCGCACACTTAACGGGAATGTCCATCGTTTTCGCAAGTTTCGTTCCCGCAATTGCAACAGTAGGGTTGTGTCGATGGGTTTGGCGTGGCTCACCAATCTCAAGATATGTTGCGATTGCCTGGAGCATCATCTCCTTTCTGAGTTTTGCCGCCATGTCCTTTTTCATGGCCGACGAAAACATTGCAGTCTTGGCTATGTCAGCAATAAGCGCCTTAGTGTGGGGCTGGATTTCAGTTGTGCTATTAACATCCGCCGAAGTCAAAACAACAATGGCAAACCATTGGTCATTGGTATCCTCCCAACAAAACACCCCATCATACACCCCCACTTTCACTAAAGCGACAATTGCAGGTACTGTTATAGGTATGTGCGCAGTTGGTGGCGTATTAATCGAAAAATACTACACCTCGCATTTCGTAACACAAACCTATCTTGATAAAATCGCACAAGAAACAAATGCATCAACTCCAATGCATTTGACGGATTGGCTGGACTTAATCCGTGTCGAAAGCGGACCAAACTCTCTTACATACTATTATGAATTCACGAATGTTGAAGATGGAATTACAATTGATGACCTTAAAGCTTTCGTTCTCGAAACACCTGACAAGTCTGAATGCTCCAAGGGAACTCTTAAGAAAATGCTGGATAAAAACGTCACGATCACTCGGAACTACATCTACAAAACTATCAATGGCGAATTTGACGTTTCACTCAATGACATGTGCAAAAACACCCCAAATTAAGTACTACACCAACACGTTAACCAGCCACAAAACAGCAGTTAAGCGATCAACACATCACCTACCCCGCTATTTCTGCAACATAACATTCTAAGCAGAAAGTTACCCAATCGCTAAGTGCTTGATTTCAATAGAACCGAAACTGCAATCTTTTCGGTTGTTCAGCGTTGGATAAGAATACATGCTGCTGTTAGTAAAACATTATGTTGAGGACAGCAGCAATGAAGCAAGCACAGGTTTTAAGCGAAAAAGACGTTAAGCGGGTTTTAGGTGCAATCGCAAAGCGCAGTTACAGCACACGCGACCGCGCAATGTTCTTTCTCACACTACTCGCTGGTATGCGTGTCGGCGAAGTCGCCGCACTTAAAGTAAGCGATGTGTACGAGGATGACGGTCGCGTAAAGGATCAAATCGTCCTCACAAAGCATCAAACGAAAGGCAATGAAGCTCGCGTTGTGCTGCTGAATACACAGGTACAGGAAGAGCTGCGTGTGTATGCACGGACGCTTACACGCAAAGGTGATGAACCACTGTTTGTGAGCAAGTGGGGTACACAAATGTCGGCCAACAGCCTCGTGCAGGTGTTCGGCAGGTTTTACAAGCAGGCTGGCTTGAGCAATGCAACAAGCCACAGCGGCCGCAGGTCGTTTTGCACGAAGCTATGTGAAGCTGGTACATCTATCCACATCGTCGCAGCTCTCGCAGGCCACAAGCACATTTCGACCACTGCCGTATACCTCACTGCCAATCCCAACATTATGCGGAAAGCAGTAGAACTGGCCTAAAACATCTCTATTCCCATAAAAACTTTTCGCCTTATAGTGCACAGATCAGCGTAGCTGATTTGGATGGCGGAAATTGCTCACTAGAAGCGACATTATTGCGAATGCGTCCCTCTTTTCAAATACTTGGAAAGACGCGATAGACGAGGACGCAGATGCGAAAAGCTTCTGGGATGAGCTGTTTCAGGTCTTTGGCACTCCCCGTAAGAACGTGGCTCGTTTTGAGGCGCCAGTAAAGCGGCCAGACGGAACGACGGGCTACATAGATTTGCTGTGGAAAGGCAAACTCCTCGTTGAGCACAAGTCACGCGGCAAGTCGCTTGAAGATGCCAGGAAGCAAGCGCAGGAGTATATACTAAACCTAAAGCCACAAGATCGTCCTGAATGGCTAGCTGTGAGTGATTTTGAGAACTTTCAGGTTGTTAACCAGAAAGATGGCAGCGAATACTATTTTAAACTCGCAGACCTTCCAAAGCACATTGATACGCTAGGCTTCATAGGTGGCTTTGTTCCAAAGAAGCCATCTAAGTCCACTCCTGTTAATATCGAAGCTGTCGAGATACTTGGGGACATATACGACAGTCTCAAAGCTGGTGGCTACAATACACATGAACTTCCACAGCTCATGGTACGCTTGCTGTTCATTCTCTTTTCAGAAGATACAGCGATCTTCGAACCAGACCAATTCCGCGATCTCATTCTCGACACGAAAGAAGATGCGACAGATCTTGGTCCACTTTTAAATTACATATTTGATATTCTCAACACGCCACCAGCAAGCAGACAAAAAACACTCCCTGCTCCGCTTGCTACGCTGCCATACATTAATGGTGCGCTGTTTTCGACACATCTTCACAGCGCAGCAATGACGCCAGATGTACGAGCAGCATTGGTAAGAGCTACTGAATTCGACTGGACGCAAATCTCACCAGCAATATTTGGCTCGCTGTTCCAATCTGTTATGGAAAGCGCAGAGCGGCGTGCACTTGGTGCACACTACACGTCTGAAGATGATATTTTAAAACTGATAAAGCCGCTATTCCTAGACGATCTCGAAGCAGAGCTTGAGCGGATAATTGCTGACAAGAGCTCTAAGCGTAATGCACGACTAGATGAATTTCACAACAAGCTCGCATCGCTTCGCTTTCTCGATCCAGCATGTGGTTGTGGCAACTTTCTGATTATCGCATATCGCGAATTGCGACGGCTTGAGAAGGCACTACTACTGGAACGCTACAAAGAAAACAAGGTTGGTGTTCTCGACATAAGCCTTTTCGTAAAACTCAACGTCGACATGATGTATGGCATTGAGCTTGAAGAATTTCCCGAAGAGATCGCGAAGGTTGGTATGTGGCTCATGGACCACATATGCAACGTAGAGCTTGCTGCAATTTTTGGGAAAAGCTTTACACGTCTTCCACTCAACAAAACCGCCACTATTAAGTGCGCCAACGCACTTACTGTTGACTGGTCCAGCGTATTACCACCTGAACAATGCTCGTATATCATAGGCAATCCGCCATTTGTCGGCGCAAAGTTCATGGATGACGATCAACGAGCACAAGTAGCAGCAGTGTTTGCGGGAATTAAAAACGCTGGTCTTCTTGACTTTGTTTGCGCTTGGTATGTGCTAGCAGCGCGTTACATGCAGACGCACAAAGTCGAATGCGCTTTCGTATCAACAAACTCAATTACACAAGGTGAAC
>NZ_JBJTER010000080.1:0-11732 GCF_046093005.1 Aestuariivirga sp. | reverse complement strand
GGATGTGAGTTTCGATCAGACCGGCAATCCGCTCGACCGTCATCCGACCTGGAAGCATGTCGCCTGCCCGTCCTGCGGCAAGCCGGCGCGCCGGGAGACCGACACTTTCGACACCTTCATCGATTCGTCCTGGTACTATGCGCGCTTCTGCTCACCCCACGCGGCCGACCCCGTGGACAAGGCGGCGGCGGCCTATTGGATGGGTGTTGACCAGTATATCGGCGGCGTTGAGCATGCCATTCTGCATCTCCTCTATTCGCGCTTCTATGCCCGCGCCATGACGGCGACCGGCCATCTCGCCATCAAGGAGCCTTTCGACAGCCTGTTCACCCAGGGCATGGTGATCCATGAAACCTTCCGTACACGGAGTGGCGAATGGGTGTTTCCGGCCGATGCTGAGAACCGCGGCGGCCAATGGGTGCATGCCAAAACCGGCGAGCCGCTCGAGGTGGGCGGCGTCGAGAAAATGTCGAAGTCAAAGAAGAACGTCGTCGACCCCGATGACATCATCGCCCGCTTCGGCGCGGACACGGCGCGCTGGTTCATGCTTTCCGATACGCCGCCCGAGCGTGACATCGAATGGACGGAAGCCGGCGCCGAAGGCGCATGGCGATTCACCCAGCGCGTCTGGCGTCTGGTCAACGATGCCATGGCCTATGCGGGCGGCAGCGACCAGGCGGCCGCGCTCGACCTGCGCCGCGCCGCTCACAAGGCACTCGATGCGGTGACGGACGATCTCTCGTCGCTCCGCTTCAACCGCGCCATTGCCAGAATCTATGAACTGGCGAACGCGCTGGGCGCGGCGCTGGCCGCAGCCCGGGCAGAGACGCCCGCGGTACGGGAGGCGGCGGAGTTCCTGGTGCTGATGTCGGCCCCGATGATGCCGCATCTCGCCGAAGAATGCTGGCAGGCGATGACAAAGCCCGGTTTTGTGGTCGACACCGCATGGCCGAAACCCGATCCGGCGCTGCTCGCCGATGACCGGGTGACCATCGCCGTGCAGGTCAACGGCAAGCGCCGTGATGAGATCACCGTTCCGCTGAACCTTGGCGCCTCCGAGATCGAAGCCCTTGTGCTCGGGCTCGATTCTGTCGCCAGGGCCCTGGATGGGCGGGCGCCCAAGAAAGTGATTGTGGTGCCTGGCCGGATCGCCAATATTGTGGGCTGATGGGCAAGCTCCCCGCCATGCTCTGTGTTGCCGCCGCTCTGGCTCTTGCCGGTTGCGGCTACCGGCCGCTTTATGGCTCGGCGCAGGGCAATGGCGGCGTGGCAGGCTCGCTGTCCTCGATCTCGATTCCAGAGGCGGGTGACCGCGCGGGCCAACTGGTGCGCAACGATCTTTTGTCGTCGATGCAAAGCGGCAAGGGCGAGGACCGCTATCTTCTCAACCTGACCACCGTCGTGGCGGACAACAACATCGTGGCCAAGCGTCAGCCGGCGGTGACGCGGCAGTCGATCCAGATCACCGCTACCTACCAGCTTGTTGAGAAATCGACAGGCGCGGTACTGACCCAGGGAACCACCTTCGCGCGCGCCAGCTATGACGTGATCCGCCAGCCCTTCGCCGATCAACAGGCACAGACGGATGCCACCGAACGGGCCGCGCTTGAGGTCAGTGCGGATATCCGCACGCGGCTCGCCGCCCATTTTGCCAAGCAGCAGACAAAGTCATGACGGCCATCAGGCCGCCAGGGCTTGAGGCGTTTCTGCGCAAGCCCGATCCGGCCATAGCTGCCATCATGATCTCTGGCGATGAAGTGGAGGCGGTGCGCGAACTGGCCCAGCGCGTGGTGGTGAAAGTGGCGGGTTCCAGCGACGACCCTTTCAGCGTTGCAACGCTCAGCGAACAGGACCTCGCATCGGACCCAGGGCGGCTTGCCGACGAGGTTCAGTCGATCTCGATGTTCGGCGGCGCCAAGGCGGTCTGGTTGAAGGGCGCCGGTGAGGCTTTCGCCAATGCCGTGACGCCGCTCCTGGAGGCCGGAGGCCGCGGTAACCTGATAATAGCCGAGGCCGCGGCGCTTCCCAAGTCCTCCGAATTGCGAAAACTCTTCGAGACCAGCCCGCGCGCGCTCATCCTGCCGCTCTATGAGGCCGAAGACGACGAGACGGCCGCAACCGTTCAGCGCATCCTGGCCCGCGACAATATCCAGATCGGCGACGAGGCGCTGGCCCGGTTCATCGAGCTGACGGGTTCGTCACGCGCGCTGGTCAAGCGCGAGGCCGAGAAACTGGCGCTCTACGCGCTGGGGTCTTCGCGGGTCAGCCTTGCCGATGTCGAGGCGGTCTGCGGCAATGACACCGGCGCCACGGCGGATGATCTGGCGGACAGCGTGTTCGGCGGGGAAGTCGTGGTTGCCGACCGGCTGTTCCATGATCTGTTGCGTGGCGGACGCGATCCGGGCCAGCTTCTTTCGGCCGTGCAGAAGCATGCCTTCCGGCTTGCCGATTTCCGGCTGGCGGCCGAGCGCGGCATGCAGGCTGAACAGGTGGTGAAGCAGTCACGGCCGCCGGTGTTTTTCAAGCGCCAGCCCGCCGTGCTGGCCCAGCTTCGCGCCTGGTCCCTGGCGGATCTTGTCAAGGCCGGCAACACGCTTTCCACCCAGGTGCTGGCGGCGCGCCAGAACGCGGACCTGGCGGCTGCCATCGCCAGCCGTTGTGTTTTGTCCCTTGCCCGAAAAGGCCAGTCGTTGCGGCTGCAACGCTGATTCCAGCCGGCAGAGCGCAGGGCTGGCGCAAGCCAGGCCGTCCATTATGGTTAACAAAAGGACAAGGCCGCGGCATGCCCGAACGACTCTCGGATATCCTGACCTATGTGCTGTCGGCGGGTCTTGCCGTGGCGGTCCTGGTTTTTGCGGCAACCAAGATCATCGCGCTTCACGGCATGGAAGACCCCCCGGCCAACATGGGGCTCAACTTTCCGCCGCTGCAGAAGCGCGAGCTTGTCATGGATGGCCCCGGCATCGCGGATCCGATCACCACGCGGTCGCTGGGTACCGGCCTCAGGACCCGGATCAGCCCATCACAGGCCGGATCGGAACGCCAGACGTCCCAGTTCGGCGGCAAGCGCTATGAACTTCTGACTGTGATAGATGGCGTCGCCTTTGTCACCGTCGACTCGGACGCGGACAAGACCCTGGTTCCGGTGATCGTCGGCACCAAGCTTCCCGGCGGCTTGCGCGTAGATGCCATCACCCAGCGCGATGGCGTATGGAATCTGGTGGCTGGCGAGCTGGTGATTGAGCAGTCTCCGGCGGCCGATCAGTAAAGGCCACGCAGCAGCCGCTCGATGTAATCCCGTTCCAGCCTTGGAAGCCCGGTTTCGCCGGCGCGGTTACGCAGCATCTCGAGAATCTCCCGGGCGCGCTGGATGGCTTGTTCGGAAGGCAGCATGTCGCGGTCCGGTCCCGTATCCTCGCCGCGGCTGGCGCGTGGCCGGCCCAACGGATCGAGGTCGTCGCCGCGGGCCTCGCCGTCGCGGCCCTGACTCTGTTGCTGCCCCTGGGACTGCTGCAGCATCTGCCGGGCCAGGTTGCGCGCGCCCTCACGCAATTGTGACAGCGCCTCGCCCTGCTGTTCGAGCGCCTGGTCGCGGTCGCCCCCCCTGAGCGCGCCTTCGGCTTCATCCATGCTGCGGCCCGCCTCGCCGAAAGACCGCGGCGCGGGCATGCCATTCTGCCCGAACTGTTTCATCAGTTCCTCGAGCATCTGGCCGAGGCCTTGCTGGCGGTCGCCGAGGCTGCCCATGCCCTGCTGGCCTTGCTCGCCTTGCTGCGGCTCGCCCTCACCGAAGAAATCCGGCTGCGGCATGCGCTGGGTGTCGTCCATCAGCCGCTGCTGCTGGCGCATCAGGTCGGAGAGCTGGTCAAGCATGTCGTTCAGGGGATTGTCCTGCCCCGGCCCCTGGCCCTGCTGCGGCATCATCGGTCTGAGATTGCGGAGAATGTCCTCGAGTTGCGAGAGAAGCTGCTCGGCGGACTGGTTGTCGCCGCTCTGCGCCAGCTTGTCGATCATGTCGAGCATTCTCTGCAGGTCTTGCGGGCTGACCATCCGCTGCGGCTGGGCCTCGCCGCGCTCGTCCGGACGGCCCTCGGCCATGCGCTTGCGGGCCTCTTCCATCATCGACTGCAGATACCGGTCCAGGGCCTCGCGCAGCTTCTTGGTGAGTTCCGCGATCCGCTCCGGAGGGGCGCCCTCCCGCAGCGCGCGCTGCAGCTCTTTGCGCAGGGCTTCGAGTTCCGCCTTGGCGTCGGCAAACGCGCCCTCCTCGATATTGACGGCGATCTGCCACAGCATGCGGATCGCATCGTCCACCTCGCCACTGTCTCCGGGGTTCCGCAGCCGCGACATCACGGTGGCGATGGCGAGATGGGTGCCGCTTCCATTGATCAGCCCGGCCGGATAGGTCAGGATTGCCTGAAGCATCTCTGCAACGCCACCCGCCTCTTCAGGGTTGAGGATCAGGCGGCGGCGCTGTTCGATCAGGGCGCGCGCCAGGATCTTGGTGAATTGCCGTTCAGGCAGCCGGAAGACGCGCTTCTCGCTCTCGCGGGCGTTGCCGGCCGCATCCGTGGCGGTCAGCGTCATCTCGACCATGAAACCAGCCCAGGGGTGTTCGGCGACATCCGCCTTGCTCTCCCCGGCTTCTTCGCGGGCTTGCGGTTTGCGCAGGGCGACCGGAAAGCGCGGCGGCGGAAACTCGAAAATGCCGGGGTTCGAGAAACCGAAACCTTCATCCTGGTCGTCGGCGAGATAGATGTCGGCGGTGACCCGGGCGACGCCATAATCATCCGCGACTTTCCATTTCGCGCTCAATGCGCCGGACGCGTCTCCGGAGGGCACACCGGTGATCTCGACGCTGGGCGCGGCGTCCGGAATAAGCGCGATTCGCCACGCCGCCAGTTCCTTGCCGCCGTCGATAACCTTGACGAGCGCCGGCCGGTCAAGCGGAGCTTCGGCCTGGAACAGCCCTTCCCCGCGTTTGATTGCCGGTTTGAAGCCGGTCAGTTCCGGCGCGGCGCCGGTGTCTCCCGGCAAGGCATGGAAGGAGAGGCTTGGATTGTCCGCCCCGCTGATGCGGAGGGTGAGCACGGATTTCTCCGGCACGGCAATCTCCGGCTCCGTCTTAAGCCGTTCGGCCATGGCGGGGCTGGTCAGCAGGATCGGCGGTTTGGCAGTATAGGCCGGCGGCTTGAGCCAGGCATCAAGCGCCACCTCGGGTACCGGTGCTGGCGCCTTGACGGCGAGGCTCGCGGCCACGTTTCCCGCTGGATCGCCGGTTCCCAGCAGAACAGCGGCGACAAGCGCAAGAGCCGCCGGCAAGCGGAAGGCCCGGGGGTCAATGTCGCGCCATGACGAATGCGGGGCGCCGGCCTTGAGGCCGGTCAGGCTCCGCAATTGCCGTAAGCGGTGTTCTTCCCAGATCGCCTGTTGCAGCGGGCCCGCTGAGGCATCGCCCAGCCTGTCATCGCGGCCGGAAACCGGGCGGTGGGCGAGGCCTGAGGTGAGTTCCACCCGCCGGATTGCGTCGGCGCGGGTTGGCCAACCGACGGCCATGAACGGCCGCAGCGACCATGTGAGAGCGGCTGCCAGCACGGCCAGTACGGCAAACCGCGGTATCGGCGGCAGCAGCGGCATAATGCCGCTCAGCACCAGGGCGGCGGCCGCCGCCACAATCACCAGGGGCCAGTGCAGCGCCCCCCAGATCCGCTCAAATCCCGCCGCCAGGCGTGCCTGCGAGATTTTTCGCTCAATCCGGGCGGTCTGGTCAGGCAGATTGTTCATGGCCTCATTACGCTAGCACATTGAGCGGGATTTGTGGCCGCTGGCCTGATCACAATTCCGAAAGCCGAAAGCCGGTTCAGGCTTTCATCTTCTCTTGCCAGGAGGCCAGACGGTCGAGCCCGATCAGCTCCTCATAGGTCTGTCGCGGCCGGATCAGCGCCCATTTGCCGTCCTTGACCAGCACCTCGGGGATCAACGGCCGGGTATTGTAGGTTCCAGCCTGTACCGCGCCATAGGCGCCGGCCGTCATGATGGCCAGAAGGTCGCCCGCTTCCACCTTGGGCATGCGGCGGCTCTTGGCGAGATAGTCGCCAGATTCACAGACCGGTCCTACGATGTCCGTCAGCATGGTTTCGGGTCCGTCCGGCTCACGCACCGGCACGATCTCATGGTAGGCATCATAGAGCGTGGGCCGGATCAGGTCGTTCATCGCCGCATCCTGGATGACGAAGTGCTTCTCCGCTCCATCCTTCACATAGATCACCCGTGACACCAGCACCCCGGCGTTGCCGACGATCATGCGTCCGGGCTCCAGCACGAATTTGAGGTTGAGAGGGCCGAGCACCCGTTTCACCATCGTGGCATATTCGTCAGGGTGGGGTGGCACGTCGTTGCTGCCGCGGTAGGGAACGCCGAGTCCGCCGCCAAGATCGAGATGACGGATGTTGTGGCCGTCGCGGCGGAGTTCTTGCGTCAGATCAGCCATCAGCATGAAGGCTTTCTCGAACGGCGCCAGTTCGGTGATCTGGCTGCCGATGTGCATATCGATGCCGGCCACGTCGATGGCGGGAAGCTGCGCGGCGCGGGCATAGACTTCGCGGGCCCGCTTGTAGGAAATGCCGAACTTGTCCTCGGCTTTGCCGGTCGAGATCTTGTGGTGCGTCTTCGCATCGACGTCGGGGTTGACGCGAATCGAGACGGCGGCCCGCTGCGCAACGCGCTTGGCAACTTCCGAGAGCAGTTCAAGCTCTGGTTTCGACTCGACATTGAAGCAGGCGATGCCCTCGCGCAGCGCCAGGGCCATTTCACGCGCCGTCTTGCCAACGCCCGAGAACACGATCTTGCGCGCCGGCACGCCCGCCGCGAGCGCCCGGCGCAATTCGCCCTCGGAAACCACGTCCATGCCGGCGCCGAGCTCCGCCATGGTGCGGATCACGGCCTGGTTGGAATTTGCCTTCATGGCATAGCAGATCATGTGGTCGGTGCCGGTGAAGGCTTCGTCCATCACCCGGTAATGCCGTTCCAGCGTGGCCGTGGAATAGCAGTAGAAAGGCGTGCCGATGTCCTCGGCCAGCGCCTTCAGGCTCACGTCCTCGGCGTGCAGCACGCCGCCGCGATAGGCGAAATGATGCATGGCTTATTGCGCCTGCTGGGTGGCGGGCGGCGGCTCGGGATCGCCCTTGATGCCGCAGGCCGCAAGCCCCAGCGACAGGCAGAGAAGCAGCAGGAACGCTTTCATGGTTTCAATCCCTATCATGACGTGAGCAGCTTGAGCCAGCGCTTCGCCTCGCGCCGGACATTGGCGGGCGCGGTACCGCCGAAACTGCGGCGCGAAGCCACTGAATTTTCAACACTCAACACCTTGTAGACGTCGCGGGTGATGCGCGGCTCCACCGACTGCATCAATCTTAGCGGAAGATCTGGCAGGTCAACGCCTTCGCGTTCCGCGAGCGCCACGAGGCTTCCCGTGACGTGATGGGCATCGCGGAACGGCATTTTCAGTGTACGGACGAGCCAGTCGGCGAGGTCGGTCGCGGTCGAGAACCCGGCGGCGGCGGCCTTGCGCATGTTGTCGGCGTCAGGGGCCATGTCACGCACCATGCCGGCGGTGGCGGCGATGGCGAGCGACAGGCTGTCGAAGGCGTCGAAGGCGGGTTCTTTGTCTTCCTGCATGTCCTTGGAATAGGTAAGCGGTAGGCCCTTCATGACGGTGAGCAGGGCAACCAGCGCGCCGATGATGCGGCCCGGCTTGGCCCGCACCAGTTCGGCGGCGTCCGGGTTGCGCTTCTGCGGCATGATCGAGGAGCCGGTGGTGAACTTGTCGGAAAGCTTCACGAAGCGGAACTGGCTCGTCGACCAGATGACGATTTCCTCGGCGAGGCGCGAAAGATGCGTGGCGCAGATGGCGCAGGCGGCCAGCGTCTCGAGCACGAAATCCCGGTCGGCAACCGTATCGAGCGAGTTGCGGGTTGGCCGTTCGAAGCCGAGGGCCCTGGCGGTCATGTGCCGGTCGATGGGAAAGCTGGTCCCTGCCAGCGCCGCGGCGCCCAGCGGGTTCTCGTTCATGCGGCGGCGGGCATCGGCCAGCCGCGAGCGGTCGCGCACCAGCATTTCGACATAGGCCAGCAGGTGGTGTCCCAGGGTCACCGGCTGGGCTACCTGGAGGTGGGTGAAGCCTGGCATCACGGCCGCCGCATGGGCTTCCGCCTTCCCGGCCAGGGCCAGCTGCAGGTCCTTCAGCTGGCCATCGAGATGGTCGATCGTGTCGCGCACATAGAGGCGGAAATCGAGCGCCACCTGGTCATTGCGCGAACGCGCGGTATGCAGCCGGCCGGCGGCGGGGCCGATCAGCTCCTTGAGGCGGGACTCGATATTGAGGTGAATGTCCTCGAGCGCCCGCGAGAACGTGAATGTGCCGGCCTCGATCTCGGCTTGCACCTCATCGAGACCCTTCCTAATCTGGCTGGCGTCGGTTTTCGAAATGATTCCCTGGCTGGCCAGCATCGCGGCATGCGCCTTCGAGCCCGCGATGTCCTGCCGGAACAGGCGCTTGTCGAAGCCGATGGAGGCGTTGATCTCTTCCATGATGGCGTCCGGCCCTGACTGAAACCGCCCGCCCCACATCTTATTGGTCATCGAAAATCCCATATTCGGCCTGAGAAGACCTGCGCATGAGCACCGAAAAGAAGAAATCCAGCCCCCTGCCGCAGATCGCCGCCGGCCTTGCCGTTCTTGCCGCCATCACGGCCTATTACTGGTTCAAGGAGCAGGGGCGCAAGGCCACTCCCGCCGAAACCGTCACTCCGGCCGCCGAAACCCCGGCGGCGCAAGGCGTAAGCCGCGCGCTGGCCACGGGGTCACTGGCGGCCTTCCTGGTGCAGCCGGAGCGTGTGGCGCTGCCGGATGCCGCCTTTCAGGCGGCCGGCGGCAAGCCGGTGAAGCTCAGTGACTGGAAGGGCCGGGTGGTGCTGGTCAATCTGTGGGCCACCTGGTGCGCGCCATGCCGGAAGGAGATGCCCGATCTCGCCAGGCTGCAGAAGGAGCTGGGCTCGGACCAGTTCGAGGTGGTGGCGATCAGCGTCGACCGCAAGGGTGCGGACGCCTCCGCTGCCTTTCTCAAGGAAACCGGGGCGGACAACCTCGGGCTCTATGTCGAGCCGAGCACGCGGATCGTCTCAGATTTTCAGTCGCCCGGCCTTCCCGCCACTATCCTGATCGACCGCCAGGGGCGGGAGATCGGCAGGCTCCTTGGCCCCGCCCATTGGGCAAGCCCGGAGGCCATTGCACTGATCAAAGCGGCGCTGGCCGAACCCGGCTGATCAGCGGGTCGGCACCGGCTTCTCGCCACGGTAATCGTAGAAGCCGCGGCTGGTCTTGCGGCCAAGCCAGCCTGCTTCGACATATTTCACCAGCAGCGGACAGGGACGGTATTTCGAATCCGCCAGCCCATCATGCAGCACCTGCATCACCGACAGGCAGGTATCGAGGCCGATGAAATCCGCAAGCTCCAGCGGCCCCATCGGGTGCCGGGCGCCCAGCTTCATCGCCGTGTCGATCGCCTCGACGCCGCCCACGCCCTCATACAGCGTGTAGATCGCCTCATTGATCATCGGCAGCAGGATGCGGTTGACGATGAAGGCAGGGAAGTCCTCCGAGACGGCGATGGTCTTCTTGAGCGAGGAGGCGAAGTCCTTGGCCACCGCGAAGGTTTTTTCTTCGGTGGCGATGCCGCGGATCAGTTCCACCAGTTCCATCACCGGCACCGGGTTCATGAAATGTATGCCCATGAACTTCTCGGGCCGGTCGGTGGCGGCGGCCAGCCGGGTGATCGAAATCGACGAGGTGTTGGAGCCGACCAGGCACTCCGCTTTCAGATGCGGGCACAGCGCCTGATAGATCTTGCGCTTGACCTGCTCATCCTCCGTGGCGCTTTCGATCACCAGGTCGTAATCGCCGAAGCCTTCGAAGGACAAAACCGGCTGAATCCGCGACAGCGCCGCATCGCGTTCGGCTTCGCTCAGTTTACCGGATTTCACCCGCCGGGCGAGGTTGCCGTTGATCGTTGCGAGGCCGGCCTCGATGCGCTCCTTGCTGACATCATAGAGCCCAACGTCATAACCTGCGGCCGCGCAGACATGCGCTATGCCGTTTCCCATCTGCCCGGCGCCGATGACGCCGACTTTTTTGATCTGCATGTGAATAAAGCGCCTGAAAACCGAAACTGCGGAAGCCTATAACGGGCTCCAGGCCGGAGCAAGAGCATTTCGCAGTCGCAGCAATGCTCTTGCGATCGGCGTAAACGGCGTGGGTGCTATTTCCCCAGCTTCCCCAGCTCCGCGTCAAATTCCGGCACGGCGGCGAAGAGGTCGGCAACCAGGCCATAGTCCGCGACCTGGAAGATCGGCGCTTCTTCGTCCTTGTTGATGGCGACGATGATCTTCGAATCCTTCATGCCGGCCAGGTGCTGGATGGCGCCGGAAATACCAACCGCGATGTAAAGGTCGGGGGCCACCACCTTGCCGGTCTGGCCGACTTGATAATCATTGGGCACATAACCGGCATCGACCGCGGCGCGCGAGGCGCCGACGGCGGCGTTGAGCTTGGCGGCGACCGATTCAAGCAGCTTGAAATTGTCGCCGTTCTGCATGCCGCGGCCGCCCGACACCACGATCTTGGCCGAGGTCAGCTCGGGCCGGTCCGATTTCGAAAGGTTTTCGCCCTGGTAGGAGGAGAGTCCGGGGTCGGCCGGTACATCGATCTTGACGATTGAGGCCGCACCGCCCTCGGCCGCCGCCGGGAAGGAGGCGGTGCGCACGGTCACCACTTTCTTGGGATCGCTAGACTGCACCGTCTGCACCGCATTGCCGGCATAGATCAGGCGCACGAAGGTGTCGGCGGATTTCACTTCCGAGATATCCGAAATCTGCATCACATCGAGCAGGGCGGCCACCCGCGGCATGAAATTCTTGCCACTGCCGGTGGCTGGCGACACCAGATGATCGTAGCCGGGCGCCAGCGCCACGATCAGCGCCGCCATTGGTTCGGCAAGCGGCCGTTCGAGGGCCGGGGTTTCGGCGTGCAGCACCTTGGCGACGCCGGTGAGTTTCGCCGCCTGCGCGGCGGCGGCCGCGGCATTGTTGCCCGCCACCAGCACATGCACCTCGCCGCCCATCTGGGCAGCGGCGGTCAGCGCCTTGTGGGTCGCGTCCTTGAGCGCGTTGTTGTCATGCTCGGCAATGAGGAGGACAGCCATGGTCAGATTGCTCCCGCTTCCTTGAGTTTGGCGACGAGTTCGGCGGGCGTCTTCACCTTGATGCCGGCGAGGCGCTTCGGCGGCTCCTCGGTCTTCACCACCTTGAGGCGCGGCGCGGTGCTGACGCCGAAATCGGCCGGAGTCTTTTCGTCCAGCGGCTTCTTCTTGGCCTTCATGATGTTGGGCAGCGAGGCATAGCGCGGCTGGTTGAGGCGCAGGTCGGTCGTCACCACGGCCGGCAGCTTGACCTTGATCATCTGCAGGCCGCCGTCGATCTCGCGGGTGATCTGCGCTTCGCCGGAACCGGGCTCCAGCTTCGAGGTGAAGGTCGCCTGCGGCCAGCCCAGCAGGGCGGCCAGCATCTGGCCTGTCTGGTTGCAGTCATCATCGATAGCCTGCTTGCCGAGGATGACGATCTCCGGCTTCTCGGCCTCGACCACGCCCTTGAGGATCTTGGCAACCGCTAGCGGTTCGA
>NZ_JBJTER010000079.1:0-48312 GCF_046093005.1 Aestuariivirga sp. | reverse complement strand
GGGATTTTGAAAAAACTCCCTCGCCCCGCGCCAGCGGGGAGAGGGTTGGGGCCCATTGCGCCAGCAATGGGAGGGTGAGGGGTGCCGCAGCCTGGGAAACGCCTTCATCACGCCACTCATGACGCGGGTCCGGTTCAGGTTTACGCCGGTCTGGCGGCTGAGCCGGTATTGTTGAGGTAGAGCGCAGCCATCAGCACGGCGAGCGAGACGAACAGCCAGATATCAGCCCCGCCATAAAGCGCCAGCGCGATCACCACCGCCGAGGGTGTCGCGAGATAGACCGCCTGCACGGTGAACACCGCGCCCTTCTCCTTGATGAGCGTGAAGAAGGCGATGCGCTCCAGCGTCCACATGGCGATGGCAAAGACCAGCGAGCCGTAAGCCGCGGCGGAGATGGGGGCCGCCGCCCAGGGCGGCGCGAACAGCAGCAGCACCGGCAGGGCGAGAAGACCGGACCAGATCGATTCCGCCACCCCGGCCGCCATGGCGTGAACGCGCGGCGGCCACCAGATGGCGGCGAACCAGTTATAGGCCGCATAGAGCACCGGCAGCAGGAACGAGGCCACCAGCCACCACGACACCTCGCCCGACAGCATGCCCTCGCGGGTGATCACCAGGATGGCGGTGGAGAGAAAACCCAGAAGGATGGCCAGCAGCCGCCGTGAAGTGGCGCTCTCCCGGCGGGTGACCAGGGCCACCAGATAGTTGACGATCGGCGCGGTGGAAATGATCAGCGCCAGCTCGGTGGGCGGCACATGGCGGGCGAACCACAGGCCCAGCCCGAACGGCACGTTCATCAGCGCCGCGCAGCCGAGCCCGAACAGCTGCAGCCGCCGGCCGCCCCACCAGTCAATGCCGCGCCACTGGCAGATCAGCGCCAGCGCCACCCCCACGCCGAGGCCGGTGATCACGATCACATGGGTGACCGCCACCCCCGCCTCGCCCCAGTAGCGGTAAAGGCTGGGGGACATGCCCCAGAACAGGCCAAGGGCGACGAACAGGCTCAGGTGCCGGGGGGTGGTCATGCCGCCTCTTAGACAGGAGTCTCATTGCAGGCTATAGATCATGCCGTCAGAAGACACCCCAAATTCGGCATGTCTGGGAGGAATGCGCCTATGTCCGAGAAAGTCTATCCGGTCCCGGCCTCGTGGAAGAAGAAGGCCTATGTCGACGATGCCGCCTACAGGAAAATGTATGCGGACTCGGTCAAGGACCCCGCCAAGTTCTGGGCCAGGCACGCCCGGCGCATCGACTGGTTCAAGGCCCCCACCAAGATCAAGAACACCAGCTATCAATATCCAAACGTGTCCATCAAATGGTACGAGGATGGGGTTCTCAACGTCTCCTACAATTGCATCGACCGGCACCTGAAGAAGCGCGGCAACCAGGTGGCCATCATCTGGGAGGGCGATGACCCCTATTACGACAAGAAGATCACCTACAACGAGCTTTACGAAAATGTCTGCCGCTTCGCCAATGTGCTGAAGAAGAACGGCGTCAGGAAAGGCGACTGCGTCACCATCTACCTGCCGATGATTCCGGAAGCCGCCTATGCGATGCTGGCCTGCACGCGGATCGGCGCCATTCATTCGATCGTGTTCGGCGGCTTCAGCCCGGATTCGCTGGCGAGCCGCATCAACGACGCCAATTCGAAGATGATCATCACCGCGGATGAGGGCCTGCGCGGCGGCCGCAAGGTGCCGCTCAAGGCCAATACCGACGAGGCGCTGAAGCGCTGCGCGGGCAACGAGAAAGTGCTGGTGGTGCGCCGCACCGGCGGCCAGGTGGCGATGACCCAGGGCCGCGATGTCTGGTATCACGAAGAGGCCGCCACGGTTCCCGCCGAATGCAAGCCCGAGAAGATGAAGGCGGAGGATCCGCTGTTCATCCTCTACACCTCGGGCTCGACGGGCAAGCCCAAGGGCGTGCTTCATACCACCGGCGGCTATCTGGTCTTCGCCTCGATGACCCACCACTATGTCTTCGACTATCACGACGGTGACATCTACTGGTGCACGGCGGATGTGGGCTGGGTGACCGGCCACAGCTACATCGTCTATGGGCCGCTCGCCAACGGCGCCACCACGCTGATGTTCGAGGGCGTTCCCAACTATCCCACCAATTCGCGGTTCTGGGAGGTGATCGACAAGCACAAGGTCAACATCTTCTACACCGCGCCCACCGCCATCCGCGCGCTGATGGGCGCGGGCGAAGGCCCGGTCGCCAGAACCTCGCGCAAGTCGCTGCGGCTGCTGGGCTCGGTGGGCGAGCCGATCAATCCGGAAGCCTGGGAATGGTATCACCGCGTGGTGGGCGACGGCCGCTGCCCGATCGTCGACACCTGGTGGCAGACCGAGACCGGCGGCATCCTGATCACGCCCCTGCCGGGCGCCACCAGGCTCAAACCCGGGTCCGCGACGCGGCCGTTCTTCGGCGTGAAGCCGGCGCTCGTCGACGACAAGGGCCAGATTCTCGAAGGCGCCACGGCGGGCAATCTGGTGATCCTCGATTCCTGGCCGGGCCAGATGCGCACCGTCTATGGCGATCATGACCGTTTCGTGCAGACCTATTTCTCCACCTACAAGGGCATGTATTTCACCGGCGACGGCTGCCGGCGCGACGCCGATGGCTATTACTGGATCACCGGCCGCGTCGATGACGTGATCAACGTCTCCGGCCACCGTCTGGGAACCGCGGAAGTGGAATCAGCACTCGTGGCGCACCCGAAAGTCTCGGAGGCCGCGGTGGTCGGTTACCCGCATGACATCAAGGGCCAGGGCATCTACTGCTATGTGACGCTGATGGCCGGCGAGGCGGGCGGCGACGATCTGCGCAAGGACCTGGTGGCCCATGTGCGCAAGGAAATCGGCCCCCTTGCCACGCCCGACAAGATCCAGTTCGCGCCGGGCCTGCCCAAGACGCGCTCGGGCAAGATCATGCGCCGCATCCTGCGCAAGATCGCCGAGGATGATTTCGGCGCGCTGGGCGACACCTCGACGCTGGCCGATCCGTCGGTCGTCGACGATCTGGTGGCCAACCGGCAGAACAAGAAGGGTTAGCGACCCGCCCGGTTGCATTTCGTTCACCACTTGCCGTTATCATCTCCCCCTGAGGGAGACATGGTTGGTAAATGGTGAACACAACCGCGCCACGCCACTGGGGTTTGTTCTGGATCGCCGCCGCCATGGCATTGCATGCATTGGTGGTGGGCGGGATGCTGCAGAGCCTGTTCTTCCTGATGGCCTTCTTCTGGGGCTGGGTCGCCGTGGCGGCGCTCAGGGACAAGCTCGAGGCGGCGCAGGCGATGGCGGTGGTGATGACCGCCCTGCTGCTGGCCGCCGCCGGCCTTTCGCTTCAGCAAGGCGGCGGCGGGCCAGCCGATGTCGCCTATTACACTTTCGCGCTCTACCCGGCGCTGGTGAGCTGGGTGTGCGTGTTCTTCTACATCCGCTTCCTGATCACCAAGGACAAGGCTCCAAAGCCGTCAGGCGCGGCGCGGGGGCCGAGGCCTCGGACCGCGAGGCCGTCTCAGTCCGCGCCCGCGGCGGGTGCATCGCCGCCTTCCACGTCGCCGGTGCGCCAGGCGCGCAGCAATTCATAGGCGACGGCGAGCAGCGTCGGCCCGACGAACAGGCCCAGAAAGCCGAATGACATGAACCCGCCGAACACGCCGAGCAGCACGAGGATGATCGGCAGTGTCATGCGCGCGCCGATGAGCATGGGCTTCAGCGGACTTTCGATGAAGACGACCAGCAGGCCCCAGACCACCACGAACCAGAACGCCAGCCCCATGCCCGACTGGGAATAAACCCACCAGGCGGCACCGCCCCATACGAGATTGATCAGAATGCTGCCAACCTGGCTGAGGGCCAGGATCAGCGTCACGAAGCCCAACGGCGCCGCCGCCGGTACGCCGGCCATGAACAGGCCGATCATCATCAAGAGGCCCTGCGCCGCCGCGGTGCCCATGATGCCATAGAACACGCCGCGCACCGCGTTGGCCGCCACATCCATGAGGCCCGCGAGATTCCGCCCGCCCAGCTGCGTCAGGCTCGCCGACATGACCCGCGCCATCTCATCGCCGCTGGCCCAGAAGGTGGTCGCCATGAAGACGGCGATGCCCAGGTTGATCAGGCTGCTGGCAAGCTCTTCGGCCGCCGCGATCAGGAACTGCCGCGCCGCTTGCGCATAGGGCGCCACCACCGACTTGGCATCTGCGGTGCTGTTGAGAAGCGTATGCCAGGTGGAAGCAATGCTCTCGCCAACCAGCGGCAGGCCGGCAAGCCAGGCGGGCACCGGTGGCGAGGACTGAACCCAGACTTCAACACGCTCGGTGACCCTCTTCACCTCCGCCGCAAGGTCCGGTGCTGAAACAAAGACCGGCACCAGCACAACCAGCAACAAGGTGAGCAGCAGCAAACCGGCGGCCAGTTTCGGCGACAACCCCCTCGCCACCAGCCGGCTCCGGATGGGCCAGGTGGCGATGGCCAGAATGCCGCCAAACACCAGCCCCAGCACGAACGGCTTCAGAACGAGATAGACGCCCAGCAGCAAGAGGCTGAAGAGCACCAGAAGCGCGAATTTCTCGATCAGCGGGGCATGGCCCCGCTCAGCCCGCGGTGCATCATTGGCGTCGTTCATGCTCTTCACTCCTCCCGTGGCGCAAAACCACGTTAGCACGAAAGGAAGAGTGGAGATATGCCGGCGTCCGGCCTGTTTCGGATTGCCGGGTTGCCGCCAGCCAGGCGGCGCTTCAGTTAGGACCCTGTTTCCCGTCCCCCCGCCTCGCGATCGCGGAGTTCACCTGCTCCAGATTGTCGGAGATATCTTGCCAGCCGCGCTTGCGAGATTCCTCCATGAGGAAGTTCACCAGGCCCCTGAAGAGCGATAGCATCGAAGCGTCGGGCACCGCGCCCAGGTCATCCTTGTCTGTCATGCCGCTATTCCCAAGCCAGAGATCCGGGTCGTCAAGATTCCCGTCCTCCCGGATCGTTCCTACAGAGTCCGGCCGGGCAGCGACACGGGTAGAAATACTGATTCCCCGTCCATGTTGGGAATCCGAGATTGGAGCGGTCATTGCCAGCCCCTCTGTCTTTCCGCCAGACTCCAGTTTGGCCGGTTCTGCTTCCTGCAGGATGGTCATGTTGTCCCTCGTTCAAGCCCCAGTTCTAGACGACCCCGGTTTTGCATGAAGCGCCCTGACAGCTTGCTGATAATCCGGCGTCTGACGTTCACGCCCTCACAGTTTTGGCGGCACGATAGTATCAAACGCGCAGGAAAATCAGTTTCAGGTTGCACCGAGAATTCTAATACAACTTATAAGCCAGTGTGCGCAGCCATGAACGGCCTTCAGGCCTCCTGCCGCGCGAGTCCGCGCGGCAGGAGCACCGGGCAGCCATTTTGTGAATCTCAAATTACGCAAGGCTCATCATGCCCGGACGTGATGCGGGCCTCCTTTTGCCGCCGCCACGAAGAGGCTTGCCCGGTCGCGCCGGGCAATGATGAAAGGTTTGCCTGGAGCACCCGAGTTCAAGTCATCGCCCGATGCCCTGATGCCCGGGCTTCTGGCGCCGGCGTCCGCAAACCAAAACGCCCGCAGCCCCAGAGCGAGGCCATGTTGACATGGCCTGGCGTCAAGTTCTCACCCCCCGCGCTGAATGCGTTGTGGCCAAGCCGCGGTCAGGGCGGAGATTTTTCCCAGGGAATGCCGTTCCGGCCCATCTCGAAGCCCAGCTCATAAAGGGCCTTCATGTAGGCGGTGTCGAACGGGCTGGGCTCGGTCTTGGTGAAACTTTCGGGAATCCAGATGGCGCGGAAGGCGATGCCGTCGCGCTGGGCGTTGGCATAGAGGCGGTAGAGATCGCCAATACCCTGGGTTTTGATCAGTGTGCTGATCGACCGCGAGACGATCGAGGCCAGCCTTGGCTTCACCTGGGTGAATTCCGGCGTCACCTTGCCGTTGCGGATCACGAACAGTTCGCGCTTCAGCTTGCCGCGGTTGAACCGGCGGTCGTTGTCCTTGACCGAGAAATTGGACGGAAACAGAAACGCCTGGTTGCTCGTGCCGCCATCGACATGCATTTCGTCGAAAGTCTGGCCATCGGCCACAACCTTGATCTTGACCGGCGGAAACGCGCCCGGCACCGACGCCGAGGCGATCAGAATGTCCTGGATCAGCTGGCGGCGGCTGGCCTCGCCGCTGCTGGCGATGGCTCCGATATCCCAGATCACGGGACGTCCGGCGTCGAGATTGGTGGTGCCGACCAGCAGGCGGCGGCCACGCTTATGTTCGCGCGCGACGTCGGCCACCATCTGGTCGGTCACATAGAGTTCCACCATATGGCGGAGCGGGGTGTTGTCGGCGACGGAGTCCGAACTGACAAGGCCGAGAAAACCTCTTTTGCGGTAGATGTCCTCGCCTGAAACCCGGGTATAGGCCTTTGTCAAGTTGCTGTCGTACGGCGGCCCCAGAAACGCGAAGGTGGCGATCAGGGCGCCGGTGCTGACCCCGGTGACGATGGCGAATTCGGGCCGCGTTCCTGCCTCCGTCCAGCCAGTCAGCAAGCCCGCGCCGAAGGCGCCGTTGCTGCCGCCGCCGGAGATGGCAAGAAAGCTCCGCTCCGGCGACGTCATGCCCGCCGCCTTCTGCTGGGCGAACACTTCGGCCACCACGTCCGGCGATATGCTTTCATCCGTATCGCCCCAATAACGTATGCGGCTGTAGCCCGGAACGACCGTATTGTTCACCAGCGGCTCGGGCACCGGGTCGCGCAAGGAATCGACCGTGGGCCCGGCGCACGACAACAGCGCCAGGCTCACCGCCATCAACAGGAACATCTGAACGCGCTTCAAGAAGAGGAATGCCTTTCTCTGACCGGGCTGAAATTTCGGCCTAACATCATGTCTCGGCGGCCATGCCCGCGATCAGAACTGGAAGACCGCGGCCATCACCGGCCCTTTTTCGACGACATCGTAAACGAAACCGTCGCCGCTGTAATCAACGCTCGCCGCCCGGTAGCCGGCGAACACCGAGACGTTATCCGTGAATTTGTAGCCGGCCCCGGCCATCACGTCCCACATCAGATCCGATCCGACGCCGAACCCCCCGATGAAAGCCCAACCCGTGGCATAGATATCGGGCGTCAGGTTCCAGCGCAGTTTGGCGCCCGCCAGGGGGTCGACCCAGCTGGCCCCGTCATCCGCCTCAATGCCGTCGAGCAGACCGCCGTTCAGGGCGAAATCATTCTGCACGGACCACAAACGCCCGCCGGCAAACAAATCGATGCCCAACTCATCCGTATCGAGCACGGCATAGCCGGCCGCGCCCGTCACCATCCACGAGGTGACCGTCACATCGACCGTCTGGGCCAGAATGCCGAACGGGGTTGCGGGGTCGGCGCTGAGCTTGCTGTAGGTCACGTCCATTCCCAGCACGAACGGGCCCTTGCGCGCCTCGCCAATTCCCATGATCGCGAAATCCAGTTTCTCCCAGATATCGGCGAAACTGATGTCTACGTCCTGGGGCGGAAACCCGAATACCCCGGTCTGGCCGCTGAGACCCGTGGCCCAGAGATAGGCGCTTGCCGTAAACCTCCAGTCGGATGACGGCTCCGGCGGCGCCATATCCGCCGCCCTGGCGGGCGGCGGCTGGGCGGCGGCCGCAAGCAGCGCGATGGCAAGAGCGGTGATCGTTGCCTTCATTTTCCGAATCTCCTTACCAGTCACGGCCAATACACCATGGCCGCGCTGGCGGGAACATGTATCCAGCTGCAATCCTTTGGGCCCCCAAGACCGCCAGGAGAAGTGCTGGCCGGGCGGGCCCAGGTCTGGAAATTGCCATGTTTCACGTCTATCTCTGGTTTAACACCAAGGAGGTCATCATGACGCTTCGGTATGCACAAATAGCCATTGCCTCCGCTCTGTTGATTGTTGCCGCCGGCTCCGGTCAGGCCGGTCAGCGTTCACCGGCGGATCAAGCACTTTATCAAAGAGCCATGAAAGACTGCAGCAGTCCCAAGTGGCCTGATGGCGCGCGCCCGCACATCAATTATGCTGGCGGCTGGTACCGTTGCGTCGAACCTAAACGGGGCTAAATACCGGCCTATCATGCAGGCGCCATTCACGCCGCTCGTCGAAACGCTCCCGTCTTCGGTGCCCTTCGTGGGGCCGGAGGCGCTTGAGCGGCGGACCGGCCTTCTGTTCCGCGCCCGGCTCGGCGCCAATGAAAGCGTTTTCGGCCCCTCGCCCAGGGTGGTGGACGCGATGCGCGCGGCCGCCCCGGAGATGTGGCGCTACTGTGACCCGGAAAACCATGAGCTGCGCCACGCCCTGGCGCGGCACCTTGGCGTGGCGCCCGCCAATGTCATGGTGGGCGAGGGGATCGACGGGCTGTTCGGCTATGCCGTGCGGCTGTTCGTCGAGCCGGGGGTGACGGTTGCCACCTCGCGCGGCGCCTATCCCACTTTCAATTTCCATGTGCAGGGCTATGGCGGCAGGCTGGTGATGGCGCCCTATGTCGAGGACCGCGAGGACCCCGCCTCGCTGCTCGATCTGGCGCGCCGCGAGAACGCCCGGCTCATCTATTTCGCCAATCCCGACAACCCAATGGGCGGCTGGTGGAACGCGGAGGCAATCTCAACCATGATCGCCGGCTTGCCGGCCGGAACGCTGCTGATGCTGGACGAGGCCTATGGCGAGTTCGCGCCGCCGGGCACGCTTCCGCCTCTGGATGTCGAAAACCCGCAGGTCTTGCGGTTCCGGACCTTTTCCAAGGCCTATGGGCTGGCCGGCATGCGGCTGGGCTATTGCATCGGCCATGCCGGCGTGATCGGCGCCTTCGACAAGATCCGCAATCATTTCGGCATCACCCGCATGGGGCAGGCCGCGGGCGTGGCGGCACTCGCCGACCAGGACTATCTGCAACAGGTGGTGCGTCAGGTGGCCGAGGCCCGCGAGGAGATTGCGGCAATCGCCCGGAGCCTCGGGCTCACGCCATTGCCCTCGGCGGCCAATTTCGTGGCCATTGATGTCGGTCGGGACGGGGCCTATGCCCGCCGGGTGCTTGAGGCGCTGGCCGCCGCCGGCATATTCGTTCGCATGCCAGGGGTGGAACCGCTCAACCGCTGCATCCGCATCACGGCGGGTTCGGCGGCGGACTTGCGCATCCTCGCCGCCGAACTGCCGCGTGCCTTGAAGGCCGCGCTGTAGCCGCGCCTATTTCCTGGCCAGCTTGGCGGCGATTTCCGCCACATGACGGCCCTGGAAGAGGGCGCCGTCAAGCTCATGCTTTGCAGGCTGGCGGCTGCCGTCGGAGCCGGTGACCGTCGTGGCGCCATAGGGTGAGCCGCCGCGGATCTCATCAACGCCAGACTGGCCGGCCCAGCTATAGGGAAGGCCGACCACCACCATGCCGTGATGCATCATGGTCGGGATGAAGCCGAGCAAGGTTGATTCCTGGCCGCCATGCTGGGTGCCGGAAGAGGTCATGGCCGAGCCGACCTTGCCGAGCAACGCCTGTTTCGCCCACAACGCGCCGGTCTGGTCGATGAAACTGCGCATCTGCGAGGCCATGGTGCCGAACCGCGTGCCGCAGCCAAAGATGATCGCATCATAGTTGGCGAGCTCCTCGGGCGTGGCGACCGGCGCCTTCTGGTCGAGCTTGAAGTGATAGGCCTTCGCGACCTCCTCGGGCACGAGTTCGGGAACCCGCTTCACATCGGCCTCGGCGCCCGCTTCCCTGGCGCCTTCAGCGGCGGCATAAGCCATCTGCTCCATGTGGCCCCAGGAAGAATAGTAGAGCACGAGCACTTTCGTCATCATTGTTTCCTTTCCGTTTGGGTTTTGAGAAGATCGTCAAGGTCAAGCCGGCGCGTGAACATGGCGAGGCTGCCATCCGGGTTTCGCGGCCACTGGCTCTCCGGCCTGTCCCAGTAAAGTTCGATGCCATTATGGTCGGGGTCGTGGAGATAGAGCGCTTCCGACACGCCATGGTCGGCGGCGCCGTCGAGCGGCAAGCGGTGGGCAATCAGCCGGGCCAGGGCGGCGGCCAAGTCGGCGCGCTCCGGGTAGAGAATGGCCACATGAAACAGGCCGGTGGCGCCGGGCGGCGGCGGCGCGCCACCCGCGCTCTCCCAGCTGTTGAGCCCGATGTGATGGTGATAGCCGCCAGCTGACACGAAGGCCGCCTGAGCGCCATACATCTGCTGCAGATCGAAGCCCAGCACGCCACAATAGAAATCCAGCGCCCGCTGGACGTCCGAAACCTTCAGGTGAACATGGCCGATGCGGGTTGCGGCCGGAATGGAACTATTTCCGGACATGGCGCTCCTGGTTGCTGGAGAATAGTGAGCGCTGAAATAGCGATTGCGGCATGGCCATACAAGCAATGGCTTGAACCGAGACCCTAAATCAGTGGATGGCTGCCGTGCAGGCTTGAATTCCCCGGTCTCATTCCGCAAAACAGCGGGCGGGTCCAGAAGGAGACATGTCATGGCCGAGGCAGCGCTTCCGAAAACGCTCGTGGTGGTGGACCACCCGCTGATCCTGCACAAGCTGACGCTGATGCGCGACAAGAACACGCCGTCCGCCGTGTTCCGCCAGCTGCTGCGGGAGATCAGCCTGTTGCTGGCCTATGAGGTGGCGCGCAACCTGCCGATCACCACCCAGACCATCGAGACGCCGCTGGCCGAGATGGAGGCCCCGATCCTCAAGGGCAAGAAGCTGGTGATCGTCTCGATTCTGCGGGCCGGCAATGGACTGCTGGAAGGCATGCTCGATCTGATGCCCTCGGCCCGGGTGGGCCACATCGGCCTTTACCGCGACCCCAAGACCCTGCAGCCGGTTGAATATTACTTCAAGGTGCCGGCCGATATCGGCGAACGCCCGGTGATCGTCGTCGATCCGATGCTCGCCACCGGCAACTCCGTCGCCTATGCGATCAAGAAGCTGAAGGACCGCGGCGCCAGGGACGTGCGCCTTGTTTGCCTGCTGGCGGCGCCGGAGGGCATCAGGCGGGTGGCGGCGGAACACCCCGACGTGCCGATCTACACCGCGGCCGTGGACAGCCATCTCAACGATCATGGCTATATCGTGCCGGGGCTTGGCGACGCCGGCGACCGGATGTTCGGCACCAAGTAAAAATTTACCAACCGGGCGGCGGCCCGCCGGGCCCACACCAATTAAAAACCTTTCGCCGCTAGCGTCAGAATCCGGCAGAAACGGATCGGATCTGATGATGGCGCCACCGGCGGCGAGCAGTGCAAGCGCAGGACGGACTTCGCTGAAGCTGCTTGGGCCAGATGGGCGGCGCCCGAGGCTTCTGCTCGCCGAAGACTGCGACCCGGTGCGCATCGTCACCGGCGCCATGCTGAAGGGCATGGGCTGCGACGTCGACATGGCGATCCACGGCGAACAGGCGGTGAAGAGCGCCGCTGAAAACTCCTTCGACGTTATCGTGCTCGACATCGAGATGCCGGTGATGGATGGAATCACCGCCGCACGCTCAATACGCAGGCTTGGCGGGCCCTCGGCGGCCGCGCCGCTGATGGCGCTCTCGGCATTTCTCGCCGATTCGATGCGGGCCGGGGACTGGCGCGAGACCTTCGACATCGCGCTTTCGAAGCCCGCCAACCGTAACGAACTGCATCAGGCGCTGGCCAGCGCGCTGGCCCGGATCAGGGCCAGGCCCGCGGTGGATCTGGTTCCGCCCTTGTTCGACGAATTGCGCTTCGCGGAGCTGCGCCGGGGCCTTGACGAGCAAGTGTTTCGGCAGCTTGCTGAAATCGCTTGCAGGGATATCGAAACCGGTATTCGCCAGATCGAATACGCGCGCGCTAACCGCCGGGAACATGCGCTGTTGGGCCATGCCGCGAAACTGGCGGGCGTCGGGCGGGCCTTTGCAATGACCAGGCTGGTGTGGATGGTACGGGCGCTTGAAGCTGCGCGTTCGGAAGCGGAAATCTACGAGGCGCTCGGCCCCATGCTGGGCGCCGCCCGTGAAACGGTCAGCTTTCTTCGCGGTTAGCGCGCCGCAGGCTTCGCTTCAAGCGACTTCAGCAGGTGCAGAAACTCGCGGAGCTCGGGGCTTACCGCGGCCGGCTTGCGCTCCTCCGGCTTGGTCTGTGTGCTTTGCTGAACAGGCATGAAAACTTCCCCTGACTCCTGGAATTGGAAACTCATTGTGAATGGCCGCGCTTAAGGACTTGCTAATTGCTCTTATAGGCGCGGCCTGGGGCGGTCTGTTGGCCCGATAGAGGCGGTTCCGTGACGGGGCGGCGGCAAAAAGCCGATGGAAAGTTGCCCGCATAAAGTTTAAGGTTTGATGATTCAGATGTTCTGCAGACAGGAGAGAGACATGGGTTTCAAATCGCTTTCGACACTGGTGACGGCGGGTGTGCTCGCTCTGGCCTTTGGCTCATCCGCCATGGCTGAAGCCAACCCGATCGAGGCCCGCCAGGCCTGCATGAAGGCCAATGTCAAGATGATGAAGGTCATGGTGCCGGTCCTGAAGGGCGAGAGCGCCTATGACAAGGCGGCGATCGACGCCGCTGTCGCGGAAGCCGAACAGGCCTGCGCCGGCTGGGACAGCTGGTGGGGCCAGGACACCAAGCCAGGCGGCGCCGTGAAGACCGAGGCGAAGGCAGAAATCTGGACCGACAAGGCCGGCTTTGATGCCGCCGCGGCGGACTATGTGAAGGCCTTCACGGCGGTCAAAGCATCGGCTGACGAAGCATCGTTCAAGGCGGCCTTCCCGGCGCTCGGCGCAACCTGCAAGAGCTGCCATGAGAAGTTCCGCCAGGCGGATTAGGCAGCAAGATTTTTCGCGTTGCAGGCTCTTGCGGACATGGTTTGCGCATGATGCAGACCGTGTCCGGGAACACAGTCATGCCGTGAAATCAGCTGTCTGCCACGAGTGAGAGGTCGCGGCCGTCTATTTCGCCTCGCTTCAGCCCGTGGCGCCGATGGCGCTCCTCCAGTCCGGCTTGAAACCCAAGACCATGGAGGAATTCGGAATGTTCCGGTTGAAGGCGCGGGCGTGCCACAGGCTGAATTCGCGGTCTTCATCGCCAGCGGGGAGCTGGCGGACTTTGGCGAACATCCTGTAACTTTGATTATACTGAGAGAAGTCGAGCAGCACTTCCTTAAGCTTGACCATCCGCGTCGCCAGTTCTGATCCCGGCGCGAATACGGCGGTCATTTCATCCCGGAACAGCTCCGGCAGCTGATAGAACTCGCCCGCGAAGTAGCTGACCACCGCATTGCGGGTCTGGTTATGGTCGGGCGTCTTCTGAACCTGGAAGCGCAGGAAGGCCAGAGACGGGCCCGCCTCTTCCGGCACCAGCAGTAGCGTCAGGGCAGGAGCCAGAACCTCGCCCTTCCGCGTGGAAACCCGGGGGCGCATGGCAGGCATCGGCATGCCTTCATGATTGCGCACCGCCATCTGCCGGATACGGCATTGCCATCCGACAAACTCCTGCTGCAGTGCAGTATTGTTCAATTGCCGCATGCTTTTCCGTCCAAAAGCCACTTTACAGATTGGTATAGAGTTCGCCTAATATGGTTGCAATTGGTTTCCCCGCTTCCGGGCAGACCATCAGCTTGGGAGGATTTCCATGACGCGCGTAGCAGTAATCGGAGCTGGCCCGTCGGGCCTTGCGGCGCTGAGGGCTTTTCAGTCAGCCAAGAAGAAGGGCGCCAAGATTCCGGAGGTGGTGTGCTTCGAGAAGCAGGACGATTGGGGCGGGCTTTGGAAATATACCTGGCGGACCGGGCTCGATGAATATGGTGAGCCGGTGCATTGTTCGATGTACCGCTACCTGTGGTCCAACGGACCAAAGGAGTGCCTCGAATTCGCCGACTATACGTTTGAGGAACATTTCGGAAAGCCGATCCCCTCCTATCCGCCGCGCGCCGTGCTGTGGGACTACATCGCCGGCCGCGTCAAGAAGGCTGGGGTGCGCAAGTGGATCAGGTTCAACACGCCAGTGCGCATGGTGAACTGGAACCAGAAGAAAAAGAAGTTCGAGGTCACCGTCCATGACCGCCCGAAGGACAAGATGTGGACGGAAGACTTCGACTATGTGATCTGCGCCTCCGGCCACTTCTCGACGCCGCATGTGCCGTTCTTCGAGGGGCTCGACGGGTTCAACGGCCGCGTGCTGCACGCCCACGATTTCCGCGACGCGCTGGAGTTCAAGGGTAAGAACGTGCTGATCGTCGGGCGCAGCTACTCGGCGGAGGACATCGGCTCGCAATGCTGGAAGTACGGCGCCAAGTCGGTGACGACCACGTACCGCTCGCGGCCGATGGGCTTCAAATGGCCCAAGAACTTCGAGGAGCGTCCTCTGTTGCAGAGGATTGTCAACAAGACGGTTCACTTCAAGGACGGCAGCACCAAGGAGGTCGACGCGATCATCCTGTGCACGGGCTATCAGCATTACTTCCCGTTCCTGGCGGAGGAGCTGCGGCTCAAGACCACCAACCGTCTGTGGCCCGCCAACCTCTACAAGGGCGTGGTCTGGCAGAACAATCCGCGGCTCTTCTATGTCGGCATGCAGGACCAGTTCTATACCTTCAACATGTTCGATGCCCAGGCCTGGTATGTGCGCGACATCATCATGGGCCGCATCAAGCTGCCCAAGACGGACGCGATGAAGAAGGACTGGACCAAGTGGCTGAAGCGCGAGGAAAAGCTTCAGGACGCTGAGCAGATGATCTGGTTCCAGGGCGACTATGTGAAGGAGCTGATCGCGGCTACCGATTATCCGGACTTCGACATTGAAGCCGTGAACAAGACCTTCATGGAGTGGGAACACCACAAGATGGAAGACATCATGGGCTTCCGCAACCACGGCTATCGCTCGGTGATGACCGGCAACATGGCGCCCAAGCACCACACGCCGTGGAAGGACGCGCTCGACGATTCGATGGAGGCCTATCTCGCCGTGAAGTGAAGCGGCGGCCGCTAGGAGCGGGGCCGCAGCTTGTCCGGATCGTAGTGCGGGAAGCGCACGATCCGGGCCGGCAGGCGCTTGGCATGGCCGTCCAGCTTGCCGATCTCCACTTCGGTGCCGATGGCGGCGTTCAGCGCATCGGCGCGCGCCAGCGCGATGGTTTTGCCGAGCAGCGGTGAGCGCATGCCGCTGGTGACGATGCCCACCTGAGCCCGGCCCATATGCACGCAGTCGCCATGGCCCACCGCCTCATTGGCGTCAATCTCGAGCCCGACGAGCTTCCGGCGGGGATGCTCCTTGCGCTCAACCAACGCTGCGCGGCCGATGAAATCCTCGGTCTTGCTCTTGAGCGGCACGGTGAAGCCGATGCCCGCTTCGAACGGATCGGTCTCGGAGTTGAACTCATAATTTGCGAAGATCAATCCGGCCTCGATACGGACCATGTCCAGCGCTTCGAGGCCCATGGGCCTGATGCCGCGCGTCTGGCCGGCCTCCCACACGGCATCGAACACGGCACTCGCGTCCTTCGGGTGGCAGAAGATCTCATAGCCCAGCTCGCCCGTGTAGCCGGTGCGGGACACGACAACCGGCGGCCCTTCGAAATGGCCGATGCGGCCGATGCAGAAGCGGAACCATTCCAGTTCGCCGATGGCCGTCTGCGCCGGCGATGTCCAGATGATTTCCTTCATCAGCTCGCGGCTTTCCGGGCCCTGCACGGCAATGTTGTGCAGCTGGTCTGTGGATGACCGCACCCAGGCCTTGTAGCCCATCTTCTCCGCCTGTTCGCGCAGCCACACGCCGCCGTAGTCATCGCCGCCGATCCAGCGGAAATTGTTGGCGCCAAGGCGGAACACCGTGCCGTCGTCGATCATGCCGCCATTGGGATAGCACATCGCGGTGTAGACCACCTGGCCCACGCCCAGCTTGCGGATGTCGCGCGTCAGGCAATACTGCAACAGGGCTTCGGCATCCGGCCCCAGCACCTCGAACTTGCGCAAGGGCGAGAGATCAAGCACCACGCATTTCTGCCGGCATGCCCAGTATTCGTCGATGGCGCCACCGTTGGTGAAGCGGCTCGGCAGCCAGTATCCGCGATACTCGACGAAGTTCCGCGTCATCGCGGAAAGGCGCGGGTGAAAGCCGGTTTCCTTGGTCATCTGCGGGTCGGCATCGGGTGTCATGCGATAGGCCACTGCTCTGGAGAAGGTGTTGTCGGCGCCATAGGTGCGGACGTGAATGTCGGTGGGGTTCCAGCCATTGCCGGGGTCGACATCGTCCGGGCAGGAAGAACTCACACAGACGAGATCGGTCAGCGCGCGGAGCAAAACATAGTCGCCCGGGCGCGACCACGCCTCGTCCGAGACGATCTGGTCGGCCGCGTCCATGCGCGTATTGTAGAAAAAGTTGAGCGCTTCCCAGCCCCGGCGCCTGGCGATGCCGTAGGGCTCGAGCGCGCGGTTGAAATTCTCGGTGCAGTTCACATGGCCCGGATAGCCGATATCGTCATAGTAGCGGGCGTTACAGGCGGTGGCAAACGCGTCATGGCGGCCCACCGTATCCTGGACGACCTCCACAAGCGGCTCGAAATCAAAGCCAAAAGCCTTGGACGGAAGCCCTGGCACGGGAAGCGCCCGGCCGGTGAGCGTGCGGGTAACGGTGGCATCAAGCGCGTTCTCAATTCCCTTGTCCAGCTTGCGGGCTGAGAAGCACTGGAAATCCGTCATCTGGCGCCCGTCGACATCGATGATCTGGATGAATTCGCCGGCCTTGACGGTAAATGCGCGGGCGGTTGCCGCCCTCACGCGGATGTCCTGCAGCGGATCACGCAAGGGCTCGGGCAGGGGCGTCAGGCCCGACTTGTATTGAACCGGGTTGGCGCGCACGACGAACAGCAGAAGGCCGGTTGCCGTGTCCTGGCGGGCGAGGTCCATGGCGCTGCCGGGAGCGGAGACCCTGAGCAGCCCGTCGCGCTGGACGGTGAATTCGCAGGCCTCGCCGGCGGGTCCGCTGCCGAACACCCGCAGCATGGGCTTGCCACCCGGCACGCCCAGAATGGCGCAATCAGCGCTGCCATCGCCACCCGTTGCCACCAGTTCGGCGGGTTGCAGGCCTTCGATGTCGACAAGTTTGAGCCGGTCTCCCGCGGCAATCCTGACAGCCAGGGAACCGCCGCCTTTCACCACATAGCGCTCGGTGCCGAAGGGCAGGCTGCGCAGCCCTGGACGGAGGATCGTGCTTGGGCGCGGCGGCGGGAGAATGGCCAATTCGCTCATGTTTGAAGCCTATGGTCAAAAGCAGGCGGGGACAAGGTCAAATTGGGCGAAAGCGGTTGCGAATGGGTGATCTGGACACCCGCCGCAATCATTATGATGTTGCGGTGCAGCATAAGCGGATGATGACTGAACTGAAGCCTAGGATATCCAATTTCAACCAATGCAAAGCCACTTGACGACCTTTCCCCGTCATCTCACTATCCGGCGCAGCCTTGGGATGGGGCGGCAGAGGGGACAATCATGCAGGCGAACGGGCGCAGATCCGGCGTGGCGTGGATGGGCGATGTGGGGCGCATGCCGCGGATGGCGGCGAACTTCTCCCTCGAAGCAATCATAAAAAAACTGAACTTTGGAGGAGATGCTTATGTCTGACAACGCAAATTCGCGCGAGCTGGTGCGCGCGCTCGACTGGCGGGGGGCCTTCTGGGTCGCCGCTGGCGTGCCGCCGCTGGTGCTGTTCTCGATCGGCGGTATCGCCGGCACCACCGGACAACTCGCTTTTGTCGTGTGGATCATTTCCATGACGATGGGCTTCCTGCAGTCCTTCACCTACGCCGAAATTGCCGGCATGTTCGGCAACAAGTCGGGCGGCGCCTCGGTTTATGGCGCTACGGCCTGGCTGAGATATTCAAAATTCATCGCGCCGCTGTCGGTATGGTGCAACTGGTTCGCGTGGAGCCCGGTGCTGTCGCTCGGCTGCGCCATCGCCGCGGGCTACATTCTCAATGCGCTGTTTCAGATCCCGGCGGCGGATTCGCAAGCGGTCGTCGACTGGGTGGCGGCCAATGCCAGCCAGTTCACAGCGCAGACCCAGTCGGTGATCGATTATATGGCCGCCAATGCCGGCATTGCGGAGGCTGATGCCATCAAGGCGGTGGCCACCCAGGCTGGCGTTGAGGCGCTCACCCCGGCAATCCGCACTTGGTATCTGTTCAAGCTGGAAATAGCCGGTTTCGGAACGCTACAGCTGAATTCCGTCTTCTTTATCGGCGTCATCCTGATGCTGATCATCTTCGCCATCCAGCATCGGGGCATCGCGTCAACGGCCACCGCGCAGAAGTGGCTGGCCATCATCGTGCTGGTGCCGTTGCTGCTCGTCGGCCTGGTGCCGATCCTGACGGGATCGATCAATTCCGCGAATGTCTTGGGTTTTGTGCCGCCCACCGCCGCCTATTCGGGCGTCGATGCGACGGCCTGGACGCTGGGCGGATTGACCTTGTTCCTTGGCGGCCTCTACATCGCCGCCTGGTCGACCTACGGGTTCGAAACCGCGGTGTGTTACACGCGTGAGCTCAAGAACCCGAAGACCGACACCTTCAAGGCCATTTTCTTCGCTGGGCTCCTTTGCTGCGTGTTCTTCTTCCTGATCCCCTTCTCCTTCCAGGGCGTGTTGGGCTCAGCTGGCATGATCGCCCCTGGCATCGTGGACGGCACCGGCATCGGCGAAGCGCTCGGCAACATGCTCGGCGGCGGCAAGGTGGTCACCCAGATCTTCGTGATCCTGATGATCCTCGCCCTGTTCCTGGCCATCATGACCGCCATGGCGGGATCGTCGCGCACCCTCTATCAGGGATCGAAGGACGGCTGGCTGCCGCGCTACCTCACCCAGGTGAACGAGAATGGCGCGCCAACCCGCGCCATGTGGACGGACCTCGGCTTCAACGTCTTCCTGCTGGCGCTGGCATCCGACGTGACGGGATACTTCTACGTGCTGGCGATTTCTAACGTCGGCTACATTGTCTTCAACTTCCTCAACCTCAACGCCGGCTGGATGCATCGCGTGGACTCAGGGCACGTGGCGCGTCCGTGGAAGGCGCCTACCTTCCTGATCGGCCTCAACACCGTGCTCGCTTTCGTCAACGCCCTGTTTCTGGGCGCGGGCGCCAAGGTCTATGGAACGGGCCACGGTACGCTTTCCCCCTTGTGGGCAGGGCTGATCTTCGCGGCTCTAATCATCCCGGTGTTTATCTTCCGTCACTATGTTCAGGATGGCGGCAAGTTCCCGAAAGGCGCGCTTGAAGAATTGGGATTAAAGGAGGGCGACCTTGGCGAGCGCAAGGCCGGCATGTGGCCCTATGTGACGCTGATCGCCGGAGCAATATTGGTGCTCTGGGCGAACTGGTTCTTCGTCTTGCCATCCTAGGCGGCGGCGCCAGACAATCCGAACCGGCGGGACCAGTTCCCGCCGGTTTGCATTTGGGGCGCGGTCGTGGAAGCCTTCACCTGAAACGGAACGGGAGAACAGCAATGCCTAAATCGAAAAGCTGCCGCGCGGCACTTGCCAAAGCGCTTGACGCGCTCAAAGCGGATGTTGTGCATGTGGGCGTCTTCGATTTTGGCGCCGCGTTCCGCGAGCGGCGGCTGCGGCGTGAAGAGCTGCTGGCCGGCGCGGATACGGCGGTGTTTGCCAATGTTCCGCCGAAATGGGACCTGGCGGAATCGATCCTCTTCCCCGGCCCCTACCGGAGCGAGACGGTGCGCTACGACATCGCGTCGCTCAGGCCCTATCCTTTCGAGGCCAATGCCGCCGCGCTGGTGGCGGATTACAGTGGGCCTCAAGCCGGCATCATGCCGCGGCGGCTGCTGGCTGCCCAGGCTGAGAAGGCCGCCGCCATGGGCTATGACATCGCCGCGGCTACCGAATTCGAATTCATCGTGCTGAATGAGACGGCAGAAAGCCTGCGCGCCAAGAACTTTTCAAATCTCGCCCAATTCGCGCCGGACAATCGCTGCTGGTCCGGGCAGACGGCCGCGGTTCACGCCGGTTTCGTGCGCGATCTCGAAGCCTGTCTTGCGGCTGCCGACATAGACCTGTTCTCGCTTTCCGCCGAACTGGGGCCGGGCTGTTTCGAGGCCACGCTGAAGCACCGTGATGCCATGCGTGCCGCCGACGATGCCGCTTTCTTCCGCCTCTTCACCAAGGCCTTCTGCCGGCAGAGGAACCTTACAGCCTCGTTCATGTCGCTCACCGGCGCCGGTTTCCCGGGGATCGGCGGGCATATCAATCTCTCTCTGCGCGACCGCGCTTCGGGCCGGAACGTGTTCGGCGCTGCGGATGATCCGAATGGCCTTTCGGCCACCGCCAAGTCATTCCTGGCGGGCGTCATCGAGACAGTGCCGGAGCTGTTCCCGATGATCGGCAACACGGTCAATGCCTATCGCCGCCTGGCGCCCGGAAGCTGGGCGCCCAAGACCGTGAGCTGGGCGCCCTACAACTATGCCGCCGCGGTGCGGACGGCCGCCGAGACCCCGGAAACGACGCGGCTGGAATTGCGCCTTCCTGGCTCCGACATGAACCCGCATCTGGCGATGGCGGCCATGCTGGGCGCGGGTCTCGATGGCGTGCAACGACGCCTCAAGTTGAAGACGCCCGCCATCACGTCCGGCGGACCCAACGAGATTCCGGAAGGGGCCGAACGCCTGCCGCTCGACCTGCTCTCCGCTACCAACCGCTTCCGGGCGAGCGCCAGGGCGCGGGCTCTGTTCGGCGATCCGTTCGTCGATCACTATGCGGCGATCTGCGAGGCCGAGGACGCGGTGTTCCGCCGCGTGGTGAGCGCATTCGAGGTGCAGCGCTATCTGGAGGCGGGTTGATCCAGCCAGCCGGGACGAATCTCCGGCAGCGGAATGCTGTCGATGAGGGTACGGGTGAAGGCGGTCTGCGGCGCGGCGAAGACACGCGCGGTGTCACCGGTTTCGATGATCCCGCCCTCGCGCATGATGACGACTCGGGCGCACAGGTGCCGCACCACCGACAGGTCGTGGCTGATGAAGGCGAGCGCCATGCCCATGTCGGCGCGCAAGCTCCGCAACAGATCGAGCACCTGCGCCTGGGTTGAGACATCGAGGCCAGAGACGATCTCGTCGGCAACCACGAAATCGGGTTTCAGAGAAATGGCGCGTGCAATGCCCACCCGTTGCCGCTGGCCGCCGGAAAGCTGGTGCGGATAGCGGGTCAGCGCGGACGCTGGAAGCCCGACGCGGTCGAGGATGGCGCTTAGAGTCCTGCTATCCGCCGGAAGCCCGTGCAGGCGAAGCGCGGTGCTTAGGATGCGGCCCACAGTCTGGCGCGGGTTGAGCGAGGACTGGGGATCCTGAAAAATCATCTGCATGCGTCGCCGCAGCGGCTTTAGTCTGGCGGGATCTTCATGGGTGATGTCCGCCCCGTCGAACAGCAGCCTGCCTTCGCCAGGCTCGTGGAGGCGCAGCAGCGTGCGTCCCAGCGATGTTTTGCCGGATCCCGACTCACCTGCGATGCCAACGGTTTCTCCCTTGGCGATGCTCAGTGACACATTGCGCAGGATGCGCAGCCTGCGGCGCGCGCCAAACACCGCCCGGTGGTTCATATCCGGCACATCGAGCGAGATATTGCGGGCTTCGACGAGCATCAGCCAGCGATCTCCCGCTTGAGTTCCAGGATAAGTTCTTCGGGCACTGGTTTCAGGCTCTGCTCCGGCATGTCATAGCGAGGGCTGGCAGCCAGCAGCGCGCGCGTATAAGGATGCTGCGGGGCCCGCAGGATGGCCGCCGTTGCGCCCTGTTCCAGCACTTTCCCGCCATAGAGCACCGTCATGCGGTCGGATATCTGGGCCACCACGCCGAGGTCGTGGGTGACGAACAGCAGCGTGGTGCGGTGCTGGCGCTGCATGTCACGGATCAGGCGAAGAACCTGCTTCTGCACGGTTACGTCCAGCGCGGTGGTCGGTTCGTCGGCAATAATCACATGGGGGTTGAGCGAGAAGGCCTGCGCGATCAGCACACGCTGGCGCATGCCGCCCGACAGCTCATGCGGATAGCGGCGCAGCACAAGCTCCGGCTCGTGAATGCGGACGTCGTTCAATAGCTCGGAGGCCCGCGCCATCGCCGCTGACCGGCTCAGTCCGGCGCGCAGCCGCAGTCCGTCGGTGAGCTGATCGCCGATGCGGCGGGCCGGATTGAGCGAGGTCTGCGGATCCTGTGGGATCAGCGCGATGCGCACGCCGAGCAGCTCGCGCAAGGCTTTGGCCGGCAGCGCCAGCAGGTCCTCGCCTTCAAAAATGATCGTGCCTGAGGTGACCGTGATACCGGCGGGCAAGATGCCCAGCACCGCCTTGGCGATGGTGGACTTGCCGGCACCGCTCTCGCCCACCAGCGCCATCACCTCACCCGCATTGACGCTGAGCGAGACGCCGCGCAGAACGGGCCCCGCGGCGGAGCGCGCCGAAAGACCGCGGATGTCGATGACCGGCGTCATCGCTTCAGCACCGGATCAAGCCATTCGCGCAAGCCGTCACCCAACTGGTTGAAGGCGAGAACCGTGAGGAACAGCGCTGCCAGTGGAAACACCAGCACCCACCAGGCCTGATAGATGATCTGGCGGCCTTCGGCGATCATGCCGCCCCAGGTTGGTGTATCAGTCGATACCGAAAGGCCCACGAAGGACAGGATCGCCTCGACGATCACCGCGATGCCCATCTCGAGCGACAGCAGCACCAGCACGACGGGAAGGACATTGGGCAGAATTTCCCGCAACAGCACGCCGAAACGGCCCATGCCAAGCGCCACGGCGGCCTCGGCATATTCAAGCTTCGCCTGCTGCATGGTTTCAGCGCGCACCACGCGGGCAAAGCGCGTCCAGTCGATGACCACGATGGCCACAATCACCGAATGCAGCCCCGACCCGAGCACCGCGACGAGCAGGATCGAAAGCAGCACTGGCGGAAATGCCATCCAAACGTCGATGAGCCGCGAAACCAACGCGTCGAGCCAGCCGCCGAAATAACCGGCCAGCAGCCCCAGCGCCGTGCCCAGCACGCAGGCGAGGATGGCGGCCACCAAGGCAACAGTGAGCGCGATCCGGGTGGCGTAGATCATCCGTGACAGCACGTCCCGCCCAAGGCTGTCGGTGCCGAGCCAGTGGCCGGGTTCCTGGCCCGGCCCGATAGTCGCCAGCATCAGGTCCTGTTCCAGCGGATCGAAAGGCGCAATCAGCGGAGCGAAGACTGCCGCGAGAAAAAGCAGCAGGATGAAGCCGCCGCCCAGCCAGATGCGCGGGTCGCTAGGCATGGCGCAGCCGCGGATTGAGCCAGGCGGTCATCGCGTCCACGGCCATGTTGACGATGATGAAGATGATGCCAAATGTCAGCACGAGGCCCTGAATGAGCGGCAGGTCGCGGTTGATGACGGCATCGATCGCCAGATTGCCGATGCCGGGATATGAGAAGATGCGTTCGGTGATCACCGTGCCGCCGATCAGGAAGGTGAACTGCACGCCGGTCAGCGCGAGCGCCGGCACCGCCGCGTTGCGCAGCGCCTCCTGCAGCAGGATGCGCGGACGCGACAGGCCCTTGATACGGGCGAGCAGGATGTAGTCCTGCACCATCACGTCGGTCATGGTGTTCTTGAGCACCCGGCCGATGACGGCTGCGAGCGGAAAGGCAAGTGCGCAGGCCGGCAGAAGCATGTGCCGCAGCACATCCCAGACGAAGGCGAACCTGCCGCGCAGCAGGCCTTCCAGGATGAAGAATTGTGTCGAAAGTCCCGGATCGACCAACGGATCGCTTCTTCCTGAAATCGGGAAAAGTGGCACGAGTACGCCGAACAGCAGCACGAAGGTGAGGCCCCAGATGAAGTCGGGAACCGCCAGCATGATGCCATTGAAGTTATCGATCAGGCGCTCGGCGATTGTGCCGCGCCACGCCGTGGACAGCAGCGCGATGAACACGCCCCACAGAACCGCCATGATGAGGGCCATCATGGCCAGTTCGAGCGTGGCCGGAAGCCGGTCGGCGATGATGGCCAGCACGTTCTGCTTCATTGAGATTGATGTGCCGAGATCGCCGCCCAGTACCTGCCGGAACCAGACCCAGAATTGTTCCCAGATGGGCAGGTCGAGGCCGTACAGCGCCCGCAGCGCCGCGATGTCGGCCTCTGATGCGCCGGGTGCGATCATCATGGCGATCGGGTCTCCCGGCACCACGCGCACCAGAACGAACACCACCACCATGACGCCGAAGAGCGTGGCGATGGCGGAGAGCGCGCGCGATATGATCAGGGCAAGGGGCATGGGTGGTCCCGCAAGCATAGAGGCCCGGCAGAGCCGGGCCTCGCAGCTTGAAGGCGTGATCTCAGGCCGGTGACATCTGCGCAGGCTCCGGAGAACCGGCGACGTTCGGCGTGACCTTGATCGACTTTTTGAACAGGATCGGCTGCTGGTACTGGATCAGCGGGATGACATAGGCATTCTCGGCGATGTACTTATCCACCGCCTTCCAGCCGTCGATGCGTTTGGCCTCGTCGGCCTCACCCCACAGGGGCCCGATCATGCCGTCCAGATCGTCGGTGTTCCACACCGAATGCGGGCTCGGCCCGAACATGGCGAAGCCCGTCGATGTGGTCGGATCGCCGATCGCGTTGCCCCAGTTGTAGAAGGCCGCGGGGGCCAGCTGATCGGCGGCGCGCAGCTCATAGTGCTTGGCGATTTCGTAGACCTCGATTTCAGCCTCGATCCCCACCTTGCGCCACATGCCCACGATGGCCTGCACCATCTCATAGTCCTTGGGCTTCAGGCCGCGGGTGGTCTGGATCTTGAACTTCACCGGATTCTCGGGGCTGAAGCCGGAGGCCTTGAGCAGTTCCCTCGCCTTGTCGGGGTCATAGGGAACGGCGATCGAGGGATCGAAGGCGGTGTATTCCGGCGCCTGCAGCGTGCTGATGGGCGTGGCGTAGCCGCGCAACAGCTTATCGACGATGGCCTTTTTGTCGATCGACATGGCGGCCGCCATGCGGACATTCTTGTCCAGCATCGGGCCCTCGTTGTTGAGGAAGATCATGCCGATGTCCGAGATCGGGGTGACGGCGCCTGAAAGCCCGTCCTTGTCCTTCAGGCGGTCATATTCCTCGAAGGGCACATCGACGGTAACGTCAGAGGAGCCGGATTCGATCTCCGCCACGCGGCTCGTGGCATCGGGCACGAACTTGAACACCACCGTCTCGAAGGCCGGCTTGCCGCCCCAGTAATCCGGATTGGCCTTGAGGCGCACGAAGGCGTTGCGTTCGAACTGATCGACCATGTAGGGGCCGGTGCCAATCGGCTTGGCCTCGAAGCCTTCCGCCCCCACCTTCTCGTAATAGGCCTTTGGCATCACATAGCCGGTGAGGAAGGCCATCCACTTGAACAGCGTCGGCTCGAACTGCAGCACATCGGCGGTGATCCTGTTGCCGTCGATCTTGAAATTGCCGATCTTGGACCAGATGAAGGCAATCGGATTGCCGCCGTCCATCTTGCCGGCGCGCTCGAGCGACCACACCACGTCCTCGGCCGTGAAGGGCGAGCCGTCATGCCACTTCACCCCCTCGCGAACCGTCATCCACACCTGTTTCTTGTCGTCGCTCCAGCCCCAGCCGGTGAGCAGGCCCGGCTGGAATTCAAGCGATGGCTTCTGGCCGATGAACTGGTCGAACACCGAGCGGTAGATCGCCTGGATAGTCGGGTTGACCGCGGATAGTCCGGTGGTCGGGTCCCAGGATGGCAGGTTGACGTTATAGGCGATGGTCACCGTGCTGCCTTCGGCATGCGCGGAACCGATCGCAAGGCCATTGCCAATGAGCAGCCCGGCCGCTCCCAGCTGGAGCAGCTGGCGTCTCGATAGATGGGTCATGAAACTCCTCCCTTTTGCCCGTTCGCTCACGCTGGCGACGGCGTCAAAAAGCATTTTGGGCCTCCGGGAAAGAAATATTCAAGTGCATTTTTCAGTGGCCTCCCGGACGCCACCATGGCGCCCGGACCGGTCTTGGCAGATCCATCATCAGCCTGATTATAGTTGCAAATTCCGGGATCGGAGATCACTATTGCAGCAGTGTTCGGCGGGCTTTTGGACCGTAAGCGCCGCTGATATATGAATTTGGATAGAAATCGGCAGAACAGGACATGGCTGAGCGGTCATTCGCGCGTGAAGTTGAGGATCTTCGCCTCGGTGCGGGGCAGGAGTTCCGTGGTGAAGGCATTCTGGCCATCACCAAAGCGCTGCTCCAGTCGGGCGTATCCTATGTCGGCGGCTACCAGGGCTCGCCGATTTCGCATCTGATGGACGTGCTGGCCGATGCCTCGGACTACATGGCCGAGCTCGGCGTGCATTTCGAATCCTCGGCCTCGGAAGCGACGGCGGCCGCCATGCTGTCGGCCTCGGTCATGTATCCCATCCGCGGCGCGGTGACCTGGAAATCGACCGCCGGCACCAATGTGGCGAGTGACGCGTTGTCCAATCTGGCTTCCGGCGGTGTCAATGGCGGCGCTGTCATCATCATCGGCGAGGATTACGGCGAAGGTTCCTCGATCATGCAGGAGCGCAGCCACGCCTTTGCCATGAAGTCGCAGATTTGGCTGGTCGACCCGCGGCCCGATCTCGCGGTGATGGTGCGGATGGTCGAGAAATCCTTCGCGCTTTCGGAGGCCTCGAACACGCCGGTGATGGTCGAGGTGCGCATCCGTGGCTGCCATGTCCATGGCCGCTTCATCGCCAAGGATAACCGGAAGCCGGATTTCACCCTGAAGCAGGCGCTTGAGAATCCGGTGCGCGACGTCAATCGCATCGTGCTGCCGCCGGCCTCCTTCATCCATGAGAAGCTGAAAGTCGAAAAACGCTGGCCCGCCGCGGTGAATTTCATCCGCGAAAATGGGCTTAATGAGTTTTTCGGGCCGGTCGATGCCGACGTGGGCATCATCCTGCAGGGCGGCATGTACAACGGGGTGATCCGCGCCCTGCAGCAGCTTGGTCTGTCGGACGCCTATGGCAACACCCGCGTGCCGCTTTATGTGCTGAACGTCACCTATCCGCTGGTCGATGAGGAAGTGTTGTCCTTCTGCGCCGGCAAGTCGGCGGTCGTGGTCGTCGAGGAGGGCCAGCCCGAGTTCATCGAACAGGTGCTCAACACCATGCTCAGGCGGCGTGATATCGCCACTCGCATCTCCGGCAAGGATGTCTTTCCTCTGGCTGGCGAATACACCGCCGTGGTGATGCAGGAGGGTCTGCTCGGCTTTCTTGAGAAACATGCGCCGCGCTTGCTCGGCAACCGCCCGCCGCTCCCTGATCCTTCGGCGGTGCTCAACAGCAAAGAGGTACAGGCGCTGGCCACCACCGTGCCGCCGCGCCCGCCTGGCTTCTGCACCGGCTGCCCCGAGCGGCCGGTCTTCGCGGCGATGAAGCTCGTCGAGAAGGAACTGGGGCCGCATCACGTATCAGCCGATATCGGTTGTCACCTGTTTTCCATTTTGCCGCCCTTCAACATCGGCGCCACCACCATGGGCTATGGCCTCGGACCCGCCGCCGCCTCCGCCTTCAACGTCAAGGCCGGCAAGCGTGTGATCTCGGTGATGGGCGATGGCGGCTTCTGGCACAACGGACTCGCTTCATCGGTTGGCAACGCCGTGTTCAACAAGCATGACGGGGTCATGCTGATTGTCGACAATTTCTATTCCGCGGCCACCGGTGGCCAGGACATTCCCTCGTCGCGGGCTGAGAACGCCAAACGGACAACCAATAATTCGATCGCCGATGCGGTGAAGGGGGTAGGCGCCAAGTGGGTCCGCCAGATCGACCGCACCTATGACGTAGGCAAGATGCGCGATACGCTGCGCGAGGCGCTGACCACGGATGAGCCTGGCCCCAAGATCATCGTCGCGTCCTCGGAATGCATGCTCAACAAGCAGCGCCGCGTGAAACCGCTGATGGACAAGGCCGAGAAGGCCGGCGAACCCGTGCTCCGCCAGCGTTTCGGCGTCGATGAGGATATCTGCACGGGCGATCATGCCTGCATCAGGCTCTCCGGCTGCCCTTCGCTTTCGGTGAAGCAGCTTGACGATCCACTGCGTGACGATCCGGTGGCCACGATCGACAACAGCTGCGTGGCCTGCGGCAATTGTGGCGATGTGGCGGATGCCGCGGTTCTCTGTCCCTCTTTCTACCGCGCCGATGTGCTGCGCAACGCGTCGTCATGGGAGCGGTTCAAGAGCCGTTTCCGTGCATCCGTCATCTCCTTCCTGCAGCGGCGGCGGGAAAAGCGCCGGCTGCTGTTTGGCCGGGCGGCGGCGTGATGTTCGATCAGCCTGCCATGCGCGAGAAGCCGCTGTCGATCGCCGTTCTGGCCATGGGCGGGCAGGGCGGCGGCGTGCTGACAGATTGGATCGTTGCCGTGGCGGAGGCCAATGGCTGGCACGCGCAGTCAACCTCGGTGCCGGGCGTGGCCCAGCGCACCGGCGCTACGCTCTACTACATCGAGATGTTGCCGCCGCGTGGCGGCCAGGCGCCGGTCTTGGCCCTGATGCCAACGCCGGGTGACGTTGACGTGGTGATTGCGGCTGAATTGATGGAAGCCGGACGTTCCATCCTGCGTGGCCTCGCCACGCCAGACAAGACGCTGCTCATCGCCTCCACCCACCGCGCCTATGCGGTGGCAGAGAAGGAAAAGCCCGGCGGGTCAATCGCCGATCCCCGGACCGTCAATGCCGCTGCAGGCATTGCAGCGCGCCAGGTCATTGCTTTCGACATGGAACAGACGGCGCGGGAGAATTCCACCGTCATCTCAGCCCCGCTGTTTGGCGCTCTTGCGGGGGCGGGCGTGCTGCCGTTTCCGCGTCCGGGCTTCGAGGCGGTGATCGCCGCCGGTGGCAAGGGCGCCGCCGCCTCGCTCGCCGGGTTTGCCAGGGGCTTCGCCGCGGCTGGCCGCAACGATCTGCCGCAAGCCGCCGCCAGGCCGCGGGTTCGCGTCACAGTCCTGCCGGACAGCCTCGGTTCCGCTACGCTCGATCAGCGGCTGGCCCGGCTGCGGGCGCTTCCGCCGCAAGTGCGGGCCATGGCCCTTGCCGGTTTCAGGCGTACCGTCGACTTCCAGGATCTTGGCTATGGCGATGAATATCTGAGCCGGCTGGAAGCGCTGGCCGCTCTCGACGCCGCGCACGGCGGCGGCGCCCGGGACTTCGCGTTCACGGCAGTGGCCGCAAAGTATCTGGCCAATGCCATGGCCTATGACGATGCGATCGGGGTTGCCCATCTCAAGACGCGTTCGGCGCGCTTCGCGCGCATCGCTGATGAGATGAAGGCAGGCGATGATCCGCTCACCATCACCGAGTTCACGCATCCGCGCGCCGCGGAAATGGTGAGCCTGATGCCCGCCGGCCTCGGCCGCTGGGTTTCCGCCAAGCCGGGGCTGATGGCGTTCATCGACCGGCGGGTCAATCGTGGCCGCCGGATCGAGACGTCGAAACTGAGCGGGTTCCTCCAGCTCTATATGGTGAGTGGCCTGCGGCGCTGGCGGCGCGGACTGCTGCGCCATCACCAAGAAACGCGGCATATCGAAAACTGGCTCGGACTGGCGACGCGGACGCTTCCCCGGAACTATGATCTCGCCCGCGCCGTTCTGGCGGCGAGGCGGCTGGTGAAGGGCTATTCGGACACCCATGCGCGGGGACTCTCGAAGTTCGACCGCGCGCTTTCGGCGGCACCGTTGCTGGAAGCGCGTGCCGATGGCGGCGCCTGGATGGACCGCCTGATCTCGGCCGCCCTCAAGGATGAGAACGGTGAAGCGCTCGACGGCGTTCTGAAGACGATCCGCGAGATGTAGTCTCAGCCGTCGCCGCCGCCTGGGCCGGCCGGCCTGATGTTGCGCAGGATGCGCTGCAGGGTGGCGACGAGCTGGGAAAAATCGTCCTCGCTTATGCCCCGGAACATCTGCTGGTAGCGGCCGAACATGAGAGGCCAGAAGGTATCGAACAGGGCGCGGCCGGCGGCGGTGATTTCCACCTCGCGCACCCTGAGGTCGCTCGCCCGGGGCTTGCGCCTGACGAGGCCGCGGCTCTCAAGCGTGTCAAGCGAGCGGCTCATGGTCGATTGCTCTGTCACCGTGAGGGTGGAGAGTTCGTTGATGGTGAGGCCGGAATTGATGCCGAGCACCGCCAGCGCCCGCATTTGCGGCGTCGTCAGATCGAACTTGCGGAGTTCATCCGCGAGTTCGGCGTTCCAGATGGCGGCAATGCGGTTGAGCAGATAGGGAACGAAATGATTGAGCCCAATCTCGGCGAGCGACGGCATTGAGGTTTCGGCATCCGTCTCGCGGTGCAGCACGTTGCGCAGAAAGGCGAGATTGTCCGTCATGCAAGGCTGTTGGCCAGCAGGAAACCGGAGCCGCCCCCGAGTCCTGGCCCGGGATGGGTGGAAGCACCGATATGGTAGAGGCCCTTCACCGGCGTCTCATGGTTGACGGTGCCGCGCAGCGGCCGCCACAGGAAGAACTGGTCGATGCTGCAGGCTCCGCCATAAGGGTCGCCGCCCACCAGGTTGATGTTCATCGCCGCGAGATCGGCCGGGGAATAGCATCGGCGGGCTAGAATCAGGCTGCGGAAATCAGCGATGTGGCGGCAGAGCGTCTCTTCGATGCGGTCCGCATAGGCTTCCCGCACCTCTTCTGTCCACTGACCGTCCGGGGGCGCGGCGATCTTGCCCGCGGCGTCGCCCTTGATATGGCGGGGTGCTTCGGGAAGCTGCAGCCAAAGGATGGCCTTGCCGGGCGGTGCGCGTGACGGATCGAAAGCAGTGGGTTGGCCAACGCAGATTGTGGGCTCTGCCGGCAGCATGCCGCGCTCGGCCTCGTTCACGGCTTTCGATACCCCGTCGAGTCCTGGCGTGAGATGCAGCAGAGCCACCTTGCCGAGGTCCCCGTGCCGCCATTGTGGCGGCGCCGCAAGGGCATAATGAATCTGCATGTTGCCCTTGCCATGCGCGAAGCGCCTGGCCTCATCGCGGAGACTGTCGGCCCCGCGCCAGTCCTTGAGCAGCCGTCCATAGAGCTGCGCAGGTGTCATGGAGCAGATCACACCCTGTCTGGCGGCGATGTCAGCGCCCGAAGCCAGCCTCACGCCGGCGGCGCGTCCCGTTGCATCGACGCTCACCGCGGCAACGTCTGCATTGGTTCTGATTTCGCCGCCGTGATCGGTGATGAGCCGCGCAAAGGCCGAGACAATGTTCGACGCGCCGCCTTTGACGACAGGCGCCCCCGCCGCCTCCAGCGCGAAGGCGATGACTCTGGCCATCTGTCCGGAATAGGCGCTTTCCGGGCCAAGCCCGGTGTGCAGCACCCATGGCGCGAGAAGCGCATGAAACAGGTCGGAGGAATAGGAAGGCTGCAGCCAGTGGCGCGCCGGCTGCAGCGCGGCGCCGAAAAACGACGAGAGGCCGCTTGGCCCGCGCCGCCATGCCTCGGCGGCGATGGTCTTCGCCATGCGCCATGACCACAATTTTCCACCAAGAAGGGCGAACAGAAATGGCGCATCGGCGCCGAGCTTCTGCATGTCGGCGGAATATTGCTGGCCGTCACCGGGCGCAAGGGCGTCGAAGGCGGCAATATTGGCTCCGCGGTCCCGGCGCAGCAGCAGGTGCGCCCCGTCCGGCCGCAGGACGCCGGTCGGTATCTCCGGATGGGCGAATGCGAGGCCGCGCTTTTCCAGTTCCGGCCCCAATACTCCGTAGGCCGGCGACAGCAGGAACAGCACGAAGGTCGTCGCCATCACGTCATGCGTGAAGCCGGGGAGCGTGGCTTCTTCGGTGCGGATGCAGCCGCCGATCTCAGGATTACGCTCGAGGACGAGAACCTTTCGCCCCTTGAGGGCCAGGAGCGAGGCGGCCACCAGCCCGTTGATGCCGCTTCCGGCAATCACATAATCGGTCATGGCGGCCGCCTCTTCCGGACCGGTTATTTCCCGACCAGCGCCAGCACCCGCAACGGGCTGCCGGTGCCATGCTTGATCTTGAGGGGCGCTGCGATGATCACCGCGCCCTTGGGCGGCAGCCGGTCGAGATTGCACAGCGAGGCGAGACCGTAGCGGTTGTTCTTGTGCATCAGATTGTGCGCCGGGAAGGGCGGCGTCATGCCGCCGGCCGAGCCGGCGTCGGTTCCGACCGTTTCCGAACCCCAGCCGATCACACCCTTATCGATCAGGTATTGGATCGCCTCGGCGGTTGGCCCCGGCGAGTGCGGTCCGTTCTCGTCGGCATTCAGGAAGGCCGCTTCGCTGCCATTGCGCTTGTACCAGTCGCTGCGCATCACCACCCACGAGCCTTGCTCGATGGCGCCGTGCTTGGCCTCCCAGGCCTTGATGTGGTCGACGGTAAGCAGGAAATCCGGGTTTTTCGCAACCTCGGCGCTGCAGTCGATGACGTTGAGGGGACCTACGAAATTCTTGACCGGAATGGTGTCGGTGGCGCCATCCGGATAGTCCTTGCCGGTAATCCAGTGCTGCGGCGCATCGAAATGGGTGCCGGAATGCTCACCCAGCTTCAGCCAGTTCCAGGCCCAGAACGGGCCCTTGTCGTCATAGTGCGAAATGGTGTGGATCTCGACCGCGGGTGTGTTGAGTCCGATGGACGGCGGCAGCTTGATGAGCGGCGTCTCGGGCCCGAGTGTCGCTGTGATGTCGATCACCTCGACGCGGCCCGCAAGCAGCGCTGCGGCGAGTTCGGTGACGGCGGTGGTGTGTGGCGTGGCCATGGCTTTTCCCCGTGCGGTTGGATCGTGAAACCGTATTTCATTTCCATGAAAACGCAAGCTTCTAGGGCCTCATAGCCGTGATCGCAAAGCCAAACTCCATGCGAACGCAATGAGAAGCCGGCTCAGGCGCCGGCCAGCTTACGCCCCAGCAGGTAGCCGGATCCCGCGCCGGTTCCAGCACCGGGCCAGGTCGCGGCCCCGCACATGTAGAGCTGCCCGAGCGGCATCTTGTAGCGCGAATAGCCGGGGGCGGGACGGAACATGAAGTTCTGGTCCAGCTGGTGGCTGCCCGAGAGATTGTCGCCGCCCACCAGGCAGGCGTTCTCGGCCTCGAGATCGTCGGGCGAGAACACCGCGCGGCCGAGGACATGCGTGCGTATGCCCGGTGCATGGGCTTCGATGAGATCGATGACGCGCTCGGCATAGGCGTCCTTGATCGCTGCCCAGTCCTTGCCGGTGATGCTGCCAGCGGCATCGCCATTCACGTGTTTCGGCAGCACCCGCACCTGAACCCACAGGATATGTTTTCCTGCCGGCGCGCGTGAAGGGTCTATGGCGGTCGGCTGGCCGACCACCAGAACGGGAGCCTGCGGCAGCAGCCCGTCCATCGTTTCCTCATAGGCGCGGCTCATGTAGCCGAAGCCTGGCGCGATGTGGACATAGGCGAATTGGGCAAGCTCCGCGCCGGCGGTCCATTGCGGCAGGCGATCGAGCGCCACATGCAGCATCATGGTCCCGGGCCCCGGACGGAAGGCCCTGAGCCTGGCATCGGCCGCCTTGTTGCCGGAGCCGCCGGGCAGCAGGGTTCCAAACAGCAGGCCCGGCGTCACATTGGCGATGACGGCGCGGCGCGCCGCGATGACGCGACCATCGGCAAGCCGGATGCCGCTGGCGCTGCCGGCACTTTGCATCACCTCTTCCACGGGCGCGTTGAGATGGATCTCGCCCCCCAGTTCCGCGAGATAACCTGTCATCGCCCTGATCATGGTGTCCGCGCCGCCCTGGCCGATCACCATGCCGAAGGCCTGATTGGCCATCGACTCCAGATAAGGAAACAGGGCGCCGCCTGCGATATCGGGTGGAAAGTCGAGGTGCATGCCCCAGGCGGCCAGTGTCGCCTTCACCCGTGCATCCTCGAAATGGGAGTCCGCCCACACGCGGGTCGAGGTGGCAAGAAACCGCAGCATGTCCAGCGTCCAGGCCGTGCCGTTCTGCCGCCACGCTTTCCAGATCACCCTGGCCGCCGCCAGGGATGGCATTTCACTGCCGAGCAGTCCGAAGATGTGCGGCGCATCCACGCCGAAACGGGCGAGCATGGCCCGCCAGGATGCCGCGTCATGCGGGTTCATGGCCTCGAGGCGCGCCGCCGTGACATCGGGGTCCCTGGAAACGCCAAACCAGCTGCCATCCGGAAACACCGAGGCGAAGCAATGCGCGGCGGGCGCGAAGGCCAGGCCGTGCCGGGCCAGGGCCGCGCCATGCTCGCGCAGGAACGGCGAACCGGCGAACATGCTAAGGTTCATCGCCGCAACGTCGTGGCGGAAACCCGGCAAGGTGAGTTCGCGCGTCTTCACGGCTCCCCCAGGCTCGCCCTTTGCCTCGAACACGCCGACTTTCCAGCCGTGCCTTGCCAGGTGAATGGCGGCTGCCAGCCCATTGTGGCCCGCGCCGATCACGACCGCATCGTAGGAAACATCCGCTGCCATTGAACTGCCCCGCGCGATGCTCCCGTGTCAGCGGATCATGTAGACCTTGCGTACGGTCTCATGCACCCGGCAGGTGCCCCTCCAGTCTTGCGGGAAGAACGCCACCGTATCCGGAACAATCTCGATCACTTCGCCGGACTCATGCGTATAGGTGCAGCGCCCGAGCAGAAAGTGGCAGAATTCATCGCGCGTCACATGGCAGGCCCAGTATCCCGGCGTGCAGATCCAGATGCCGGTTTCGCTCTCGCCGTTCGGGCCCTTGTGGAGTACGACGCCGCTGGTGTGCGAGGCGCCCTCGATCATGGTTGGGATCACGCCCCAATCCTTGAACGGGCCGGCATAGCCGGCGGGGTTGGAGAGGTGCGGAGCCGAAGATTGCAGCACGAGGGTCATGACCTAACTCAGCATATAGACGTTGCGCATGGTTTCGTGGACGGTGCAGGTGCCTTTCCAGCCGGCCGGGAACAGCACCAGCGTGCCCGGCGAGATGTCGATCCGCTCGCCTGACTCATGCACATAAGTGGCGCGGCCAGAGACGAAATGGCAGACCTCGTCGCGCGGAATGGCCAGCGGCCAGGTGCCCGGCGAGCATTGCCAGAGGCCGACCTCCGGCTGGCCACCCGGCCCCTTATGGAGCAGGATGCCGTCGCTTTTTGAATGACCGGCGATCGGGTCTGGCTGGTGGCCCCAGTCGCGGAGCGGCCCGGCATAGCCGGCCGGGTCGTTGAGATGCGGGGCGGAGGAGTCGAGCCTGGTTGGCATCAGCCAAGCTTCCGGCGGGTGAGCGCGTCGATGACCTTCGCGGCCTTGGTGGGCCCATGATGGGCCTTCATCTTGCGCGAGGTCTTCTTCAGCCGGGCCTTCATCTTCTTGTCGGTCAGCATGGCCATGATCTTCGCCTGCATCTCCTCGTCCGACCATTTGTAGCGGTCGAGCTTGAAGCCATGGCCCGTCTCCTCGACGCGGGTGGCGTTGTCATGGCCGTCCCACACATAGGGCATGATGATGGCGGGCTTGCCGAAATAGAGGCATTCGGTGAAGGAGTTGTTGCCGCCGTGGTGAATGACGGCATCGACCTGCGGGATCACCGAAGGCTGCGGGAACCAGCTGTCGATGATGACGTTGGGCGGCACATCCGCATACTGGTCCTTGTAGTCGCCGACATTGACCAGCGCGCGCACCGGCATCTTGCCCAGGGCGGCGATCAGCCGCTTCAGCAGATCGACATCGCCCGCGCCGAGCGAACCGAAGCTTACATAGAGAAGCGGCTTGCCGTTGTTCGCCTTGAATCGCGGCACGTCATAGGGCTTCTCGCGGCGCACGCAGCCTTCAAGGTACTGGAACTGGCGGGCGGGCAGCTTGTGCCGGCGCCTGAACTTCACCGCGCTCGGATAGAGCAGGATATTCATATGCGGGCTTGCCTCGAAGAACTGGCCGAGCGGATATTTGCGTTCGCCCACCGAGGCGAGGAAGCGGTTGAAGTCCTCGTGGATCGGCTTGATCACCTCGCGGAAGCGCTTGCGGTAGGCGGCCTGGGCCTTCCTGTCCCTGGCGCCGGCGCCGGAAAGATGCGGCGGAATATCGGGGTCCTCGATCTCGTTCTCCGAGCAGGAGATGATGCGCACCCACGGCTTCCTGTTCTTCTTCGCATAGCGCTTGATGGCCGGAAACAGGATGACGTTGTCGACGCAGATCACGTCGGGCTTCACCTTGTCGAGTACGCCGGGCAGGTCCTTCTCGGCCCATTTGGCCGTCTCGACGATCATGCTCCAGCAGTCCTTCACATAATTGTCGATCTGCTCGAAGGGCGTCTTGCGGAAGTTGGGGATGTGGCCGTTGATGAAATCGACCCAGAACTTGGCCATCTGCTCCGGCGGCAGGGGTTCCGAGAGGTTCACCGGGTGGGCCTCGAAGCCATAGTCCTTGTAGACATCCAGAAACCCGGGGTCGGAGAGGAATACCACCTTGTGCCCCAGTTTCTCCAGCGCCTGGCCGATCCCAACCGAATTGAGCGCCGGACCGAAGGCCGCCTCGGGAAAAAGCGCGATCACTTTCTTCTGCCTGGCGCGCGTCACGGCTTTGCGCGGCGCTGGCGCCTTCTTGCGAGCTGTCTTTGCTGCCATGGCGGTTCTCCCTTCCCCGGACTATATCAGAGCTTTCATGCCGCAGAAACAAGGCCCTTGTTGAGCCGCTGGGCGGCGAGGATCATCACAAAGCTCGCCAGCATCACCAGGCTGGCCATGGCGTTGATCTCGGGCGTCACGCCGAAGCGGATCATCGCATAAATCTGCATCGGCAGCGTGGTTGATGACTGGCCGGCGCCAGCGGTGAAATAGGCGATGATGAATTCGTCGATCGACAGCGTGAAGGCCAGCAGCCCCGCAGCGAGCACCGCCGGGCCGATGAGCGGCAGGGTGATGCGCCGGAATGTGGTGGCGGCGCCGGCCCCGAGGTCGCGCGAGGCTTCATTCAGCGACCAGTCATATGATCTGAGCCTCGCCCGCACCACGGCGCAGACAAAGGCCAGGTTGAAAACCACATGCGCGATGACGATGGAGTGCAGGCCGAGCGTGAACTTGACCAGCGTGAAGAATGACAGGAGAGCGATCGCCAGCACGATATCCGGAACGATCATCGGGGCGAACAAAAGCGCCTCGCGGCTCGCGGAAGGCCTTGCGCGCTCGACGCCCAGTGCCAGCAGGGTGCCGAGCACGGTGGCAATCGCCGTTGACCAGAAGGCGACGACAAGCGAATTCCACGCTGCCGCGGCAATCTTCGGGTTGGCGAATAACGCGCCATACCATTCCAGCGAGAACCCGCCCCATGAGGTTGGCAGGCCCGAGCGGTTGAAGGACAGCACCATGAGGATGGCGATGGGCAGATAGAGAAAGCCATAGATGGCGGCGAGCCAGGCGTTAAGTGCGCGCATGCTCGCCTCTGGCGTGGCGGGATAGGATAGCCTGTGCGAACAACAGCACCATCATGATTGCGATGAGCAGGGCCGAGAGCGCGGTGCCGAACGGCCCGTCCCGCGCCGAAAGGAACTGGTCGTAGATAAGATTTCCGGCCATCTGGAACTTGCCGCCGCCCAGCAGATCGGGCGTCACGAAATTGCCGATGGACAGCACGAAGACAAACACGGCGCCAGCGGCGACACCCGGCGCGGTGAGCGGCAGGGTGATGCGCAGAAAGGTTTGCGCCGGTCCCGCGCCGAGATCGCGCGAGGCCTCGGCATAGGCGGGGTCGAGCCGCTGCAGGGCCGAATAGACGGCGAGAATGACGAAGGGCGTGTAACTGTAGACAAGTCCCAGCACGACGGCGGACGTGTTGTAGAGCAGCGGCAAGGGCTCGTTGCTGAGGCCGGTCGCCAGCAGGGCCGAATTGATGAGGCCCGCCGGATTGAGCAGCACGATCCAGGCATAGGTCCGGATCAGATAGTTGGTCCAGAACGGCAGGATGGCGAGAAACAGCAAAGCCGTTTGTCGCGAAGGCTGCGCCCGGGCGATGGCATAGGCGGCGGGATAGCCGATGAGCAGGGCGATCAGCGTGGCGGTGCCCGCCACCACGGCGCTGTCGAAAAAAATCGACAGATAGAGCGGATCGAACACCCGCCGGATGTTCTCGAAGGTAGGCGCCGCCCAGTCGATGCCGCCATAGACGCCGCGCTCGAAGAACATGAGAATAAATACGAGGAGGCAAGGCAGCACCATGAGCAGCCCGAGCCACACAAGCCCGGGCGCCATGAGAAGCCAGGACGAGGCGCGCGGCGTCATCGCAGCGGAAGTCCTCTCCCGCTGGGGGCGGGAGAGGTGCGTTGCCGCATCACTTGGCGGCCATGATCTCGGAGACGGTCTTCGAGAAGGCCTTCATGCCGCTGCCCAGGTCGCGCAGCTGCTCGAACTTCAGGAGTTCGGCCGGCGGGATCGCCATATTCGGGTACTGGGTGAACATGGCCTTGTCGACGGCTTCCATGCCGGCCTTGTTGGGCGTCTTGTACATGATGTTCTCGACCACCCATTTGCCATTGTCGGCATTGAGCACGAAATCGATGAACTTATGCGCGGCTTCCGGGTTTTTAGAAGCTTTGGTGACGACAATTGTGTCGACCCACAGATCAGAGCCCTCCTTGGGGATCACATATTTGATCTCGGGCTTCTCCGCGATGCCGTAGTTGCACCAGCCGTCCCAGGCTTCGACCAGGGAAGCCTCGCCGGACACCAGCTTGGAATAGAAGGTCGTGTCATCATAGGCCAGCAGCTGGCGCTTGGTTTCGATCAGCTGGTCGCGCACCTTGTCAAGCGAGGCCTGGTCGGTGGTGTTGACCGACATGCCATTCGCGAGAAAGGCCGGCGCCATCAGCCAGCGGTCGGTCGAGAGCATGGTGATCTTGCCCTTAAGATCGTCGGCGGGTTTCAGCAGGTCGTTCCAGCTCTGCGGCTCGGCTTTGACAAGGTCTGAACGGTAGCACAGGCCGGTGGTTCCCCATGTGTAGGGCACGGAGAACACATTGCCCGGATCGTGCTTGAGCTGGGACGCCTCGGGATAGAGATTGGCCAGATTGGGGATTTTTGCGTGATCGATGGGCGCCGCAAGGCCAAGGTTGTTGAGCGCCTCGGCGAAAGGCGACGAGACGAAGAGCACGTCATAGCCCTCGCCGCCGGAGGCGGTGACCTTGCCCATGATTTCTTCATTGGTCGCGTGAACAGAGATTTCGAGATCGATTCCGGTAGCGGCCTTGAACTTCTCCGCCATGTCTTTCGGCATGTAACCGTCCCAATTGGAGATGACCAGCTTTTCCGCCATTGCGGCGGAAGAAGCGGAGACCGTCAGGACCGCGGCGAAAGCCCAGGCCCATGCGTTGCGATGTTTCATGTGTTTCCTCCGGGTTATTGTGGTTGGAATTGGCGTTGAGCCTAGCGGAAACCGGGCCGCCGGTCGAGGGCCGGGCGGCCGCGAGTTGCCCGTTGCGGGAGCTGGCGGCGCCATATAGACCATGTCGCGGGAACATGATGGCGGCTGGAAAGCAGATGCCGGAAATCGGAATTGGCCTGGTTGGCGGAGGCTACATGGGCAAGGCCCATGCGGTGGCGCTGTCGGCCACCGGCGCGGTATTCGGCACCACCCTGCGGCCGCGCCTCGAGTTGATCGCTGCCAGCAGCGCCGCGTCCGCCGAACGCTACCGGCAGGCCTACGGGTTCAATCGTTCCGCCGCCACCTGGCAGGCGCTGGTCGCCGACCCGCTTGTCGATGCGGTGGTGATCGCCAGCCCCCAGGAAACCCACCGCGCCATCGCCGAGGCGGCTTTTGCCAGTGGCAAGCATGTGTTCTGCGAAAAGCCGCTCGGGGCCTCGCTCGCCGATGCCGAGGCCATGACATTGGCGGCGGAGGCCTCCGGGCTTGTTCACATGGTGGGTTTCAACTACGTCCGCACCCCGGCAACCCAGTTCGCCCGCAAGCTGATTTCCGAGGGGGCCATCGGCAGGGTGACGTGGTTTCGCGGCGAGCACACGGAAGATTTTCTAGCCGACCCCGCGCTCTCCGCCAGCTGGCGCACCCGCGGCATGGCCAATGGCGTGCTGGGCGATCTTGCGCCGCACATGATCAACTGTGCATTGGCGCTGATGGGCCCCGTAGCATCGCTCTCCGCCATGGTGGAAACGGTGCATGCCAGGAGGAATGGCCCTTCCGGCCCCGAGGCGGTGACCAACGACGATCACACCCAGCTGATGTGCCGCTTCGCCAATGGCGCCATGGGGCACCTCTATTTCAGCCGCATCGCGACTGGCCGCAAGATGGGCTACGCCTATGAGGTTTACGGAACGGCGGGCGCCATCCGTTTTGACCAGGAAGACCAGAACGCGCTGTGGCTTTACCGCGCCGAAGGGCCGGAGGCGGAGCGCGGTTTCCGCAAGATCCTGACCGGCCCCACCCATCCGGACTATCTCGCCTTTTGCCAGGGCCCCGGCCACGGCACCGGCTATCAGGATCAGATCATCATCGAGGCCAAGGATTTTCTGGCCGCCGTCGCAGCGGGCCGGCCGTCCTGGCCGCGCTTCCAGGACGGTTTGGCGGTTTGGCGCGTTGCCGATTCGGCCGCGCAGTCCGCCAGACACGGCCGCTGGATCGAACTGTCCGCCAATCCATAACCGCTTCAACGGGAACGCATATCATGACGAAACTGAACTGGGGGCTGATCGGCGGCGGGGAAGGAAGTCAGATCGGCCCGGCGCATCGCCTGAGCGCCGCGGTGGACGGCGAATTCGACTTCGTTGCCGGCACCCTCGATCACCGTCCGGCGGAGGGCCGGGCCTATGGCCACAAGCTTGGGCTGGCCCCGGAGCGCAGCTACGGCGACTGGCGGGAGATGCTGGCAGGCGAATCTGCGCGCCCGGACCGGGTTGATCTGGTCACGGTGGCGACGCCCAATTCCACCCATTTTGAAATTACCCGCGCCTTTCTCAAGGCCGGCTTCCATGTGCTCTGCGAAAAGCCGATGACGGGGACGGTGGCCGAGGCCGGGGAGATCGTTGGACTTGCCCGCGAGACCGGCAGGATCTGCGCGGTCAACTACGGATACACGGGCTATGCGCTGGTGCGCCACATGCGGGCCATGGTGGCGCGCGGCGATCTCGGCCGGGTGCGGCTGGTGGTGGCGGAGTTCGCGCATGGCCACCATGCCGACGCGGCCAATGCCGACAATCCGCGGGTGCGTTGGCGCTATGATCCCGCGCAGGCCGGAATCTCCGCGCAATTCGCCGATTGCGGCATCCATGCGATGCACATGGCGAGCTATGTGACGGGCCAGGAGGTGGAGCGGCTGTCAGCGGACATCGTATCGCTGATCCCGTCGCGGCAGCTTGAGGACGATGCGATGGTGAATTTCCGCATGTCTGGCGGAACCGTGGGGCGGCTGTGGACGTCCTCGGTCGCCATCGGCCGCCAGCACGGGCTCACCATCCAGCTGTTCGGCGAGAAGGGCGGGCTGCGCTGGGCGCAGGAGCAGCCGAACCAGCTTTTCTGGATGCCGCTGGGCCAGCGCCTGCAGGTGATCGAGCGCGGCGAAGGCAACCTCTCGCCCGAGGCGGACCGCGCCAGTCACGTAACGGTGGGCCATGCCGAGGGCATGCCGATGGCTTTCGCCAACATCTACCGCGACCTGGCGAGCGCCATCCGGTCCCGCGCCGCGGGCCACGCACCCGATCCGGTGGCCGATCAGTACCCCAAGGCGGAGGACGGGCTTCGCTCGATGGCCGCCATTGCCGCAGTGGTCGAGTCGGGCAAGGCCATGGGCAAATGGGTGGACGCCCGCCCGCCGATGTTCCGCTGAATTGCCGGATCGCCGATCCCGGCGGCTTTGGTGACAAATCGGGTATTATCGGGTATTACCGGGTATCGGATTGGGTATTCGAATGGTGTTCCGGTGAAAGAACCCAACATCGTCCTTGCTGCCGATCTCGTCAAACTCATTGCCGAGATCGACGAGTTCAAGGGCCGCTGGGAAGCCCTGAGAACGCTGTCGCCGGACCGCTTGGGCGCGCTCCGGAAAGTTGCCGCGATCCAGAGCATTGCGTCGTCAACCCGTATCGAGGGCGCAAGGCTTTCCGACGCCCAGGTGGAGACGTTGCTCTCCAATCTCGACATCCGGCGCCTGGCCACGCGCGACGAGCAGGAGGTGGCCGGATACGCCGAGGCGATGGACCTGGCGTTTGACGCATTCACGGAACTGCGCCTCACCGAAAACCACATCCGGCAGCTTCATCAGACACTGCTGCGCCATTGCACGAAAGACGCGCGCCATCGCGGCTCCTACAAGACGTTGCCCAACAATATTGCCGCCTTCGACAGCGAAGGCCGGGAGATTGGCATTGTATTCGAGACAGCGGCGCCATTTGATACGCCCCGTCAGATGGAGGACGCCGTCGCCTGGACGCGCAAGGCCATTGAGGAGGAGACGCTGCATCCGCTCCTGATCACCGCGGTTTTCATCGTGATGTTTCTCGCCATCCATCCGTTCCAGGACGGAAACGGACGGCTCTCGCGGATTCTGACAACGCTGCTGCTGTTGCGCGCGGGCTATGACTATGTTCCCTACGCCTCTCTGGAGCGCGTGATCGAGGACAACAAGGACCTTTATTACAATGCTCTGCGCCGCACCCAGAAGACGCTGGCGTCGGCCGCCCCGGACTGGGAACCCTGGATCGGCTTCTTCTTGCGTTGCCTCAAGAAGCAAAAAGACGGGCTTGCCGCCAGGCTTGAGCGCGAGCGTTCGGCGCGGCAAGCTGAATCGGCGCTACCCGCCCTGGCGCTCGAGATCATCAAAGCGCTGCGGGAGCGCCAGCGCCTCTCCATCGCGGAACTGGCGGATATTACCGGCGCCAACCGGAACACCCTCAAGCTGCGGCTCAGGGAGCTTGTTGCCTCTGGCATGATCCGCCAGCAAGGCCGTGCGCGTGCCACTTGGTATTCGTTGCCCGGATAGCAACGCGGCCGGGCCAGCTGATCGCCAGAAACGACCGCGGGGACGCGGTTCATTTGTCGCTCGCGTAATAGAAGGCGATCGCCTGCGAGCGGTTCTTCAAATTGAGCTTGTCGTAGAGGTTCCGCAGGTGGAACTTCACGGTATTGATGGAAATGTTGAGCTCGGCGGCAAGCTCGGTGTTGGTGCGGCCCCTGGCCAGCGCCGCGAGCATCGCCTTCTCGCGCTCGGTCAGCGTCTCGCGCGGATCGCGCTTCAGGCTCCGCACATCCATATAGGGAAACACCATCCGCCCCGTTGAGACCGACAGCGCGATCTCCAGCAGCTGCTGTTCGGGGGCATCGCGGGTGCAGAAGGCCGCCGCCCCCGCCGCCATGGCGCGGCGCGGCACGTCAGGGTCGCCATCCGAGGCGAAGACGATGATGCGCGGCGCGTTCGGACGGTCGCGCAGGATGCCGAGCTGCGGAATCCCCCAGTCGACGATGCCGATATCAACCGGGACCCTGAGGCAGCTTTCCAGAAAGCCTTCCGCCGTCTTCGAGGTGGCGACCAGGCTGAAACGCGGATCGCGCTCGAACAGGTCTGACAAGGCCTGGAGCATGATGGTGTTCGGATCGGCAATGATGATGCTGCGCGAAACCGGCATGAAACTATCCTATAGGGTGGGAAATTGGCTGACAAGCATCATTTACAGTATGAATGGGTAGGCGAAAAACCACCCTTTTAGACGCCACAAGGCTGGTTTTTCGAGTGTTTTCAGATCTTGCCCGCCCGGCCATAAGAGGCACCATGCGGTCCGGAACGGTCCGGGCACGACAACACAATGGGAGATCGCCAATGCCGGGAACAAGGGGTTTATTCATTCCGGGACCGACCAACGTTCCGCAGGCGGTGCGCCTGGCCATGGACATCGCCATGGAAGACCAGCGCGCCCCGGACCTGCCGTCCTTCACGCTGCCGCTGTTCGAAGACGTGAAGAAGGTGTTCAAGACGCGGAGCGGCCAGGTGTTCCTGTTCCCGGCTTCCGGCACCGGCGGCTGGGAAGCCGCGATGACCAACACACTCTCGCCTGGCGACAAGGTGTTGATCGCCCGCTTCGGCCAGTTCTCGCTCCTGTGGGCCGACATGTGCCAGCGCATGGGTCTTGAGGTGGACATCGTTGACGCGCCGTGGGGCGAGGGCGTGCCGGTCGAGATTTTCGCCGACAAGCTGAAGGCTGACACGGGCCATAGCTACAAGGCGGTGCTCGTCACCCACAATGAAACCGCAACCGGCGTCACCAGCGACGTCGCCGCCGTGCGCCGCGCCATGGACCACGCCAATCACCCCGCGCTGTTGTTCGTCGATGCCGTGAGCTCGCTCGCCTCGATCGATTTCCGCATGGACGAGTGGGGCGTCGACATCTGCGTGTCGGGTTCGCAGAAAGGCTTCATGATGCCGGCCGGCCTCGCCATCCTCTGCGTGTCGGAGAAGGCGCTGGCGGCGCGCAAGCAGGCGAATTCGCTCCGCTGCTACTTCGATTTCGAAGACATGATCCGCACCAACAAGGACGGCTTCTTCCCCTACACGCCGCCCCTCCACATGCTGCGCGCGCTGCGGGCGGCCACGGATCTGCTGCTCGCCGAAGGCCTGGATAATGTGTTCGCCCGCCATTACCGGCTGGCTGAAGGCGTGCGCCGCGCGGTCTCCGCCTGGGGCCTCAAGCTCTGCGCGCGCGATCCCAAATGGCATTCCGATACGGTGAGCGCCATCCTGCTGCCCGAGGGCTATGACAGCGCCGCACTCGTCCGCCATGCCTATACCCGCTACAACCTGTCGCTCGGCATGGGTCTCAACAAGGTGGCTGGCAAGGTCTTCCGCATCGGCCATCTGGGCGATCTCAACGAGATCATGTGCCTCACCGCGGTAGCCGGCTCCGAAATGACGATGCGTGACCTGGGCGTTCCGGTGGAAGCCGGTTCGGGCGTTGCCGCGGCGATGGAATACTATCGCGCGCAGGGTGCCGCCGCCGCTCTTAAGAACGCGGCCTGAGGAGCTTCATCATGGACATTCATGAATACCAGGCCAAGGAAATCCTGAACCGCTTCGGCGTGCCGGTGCCCAAGGGCGCTCTTGCCTATAGCCCCGAACAGGCTGCCTACCGGGCGCGTGAGATCGGCGGCAAGCTTTGGGTGGTCAAGGCGCAGGTCCACACCGGCGGCCGCGGCAAGGCTGGCGGCGTCAAGCTGTGCCGCAGCGAAGACGAAGTGATGGAGGCCGCCGACGATCTTCTGGGCAAGAAACTGGTGACGCACCAGTCCGGCCCCCAGGGCAAGATCGTCTATCGTCTCTATGTCGAGGGCGGGGTCGCCATCGCCAAGGAGCTCTATCTGGGCTTCGTGCTCGACCGCAAGTCGGAGCGCGTGATGGTCGTCGCATCCTCCGAGGGCGGCATGGAGATCGAGGAGATCGCAGCCGAGAAACCTCAGTCGATCGTCAAGGTGAGCGTTGAGCCGGCTGTCGGCATGCAGGCCTTCCAGGCCCGCGAAGTCGCCTTCGCGCTCGGTCTCAAGCCCTCGCAGATCCAGTCCGCCGTCAACGCCATCCTGGGCTGCTACCGGGCTTTCGAGGAACTCGACGCGACCATGGTGGAGATCAATCCGCTGATCGTCACCGAGGACGACAATGTCATGGCGCTCGACGCCAAGATGACCTTCGACGACAATGCGCTGTTCCGCCACCCGGCTGTTGCAGAGCTCCGCGACAAGAGCCAGGAAGACCCGCGCGAGACGCACGCCAATGACCGTGGCCTCTCCTATGTGGGGCTGACCGGCAAGATCGGCTGCATCGTGAACGGCGCGGGCCTTGCCATGGCCACCATGGACATGATCAAGCTTGCCGGCGGCGAGCCCGCCAACTTCCTCGATATCGGCGGCGGCGCCACGCCCGAGCGCGTGGCCAAGGCCTTCAAGCTCGTCACCATGGACAAGAACGTGGAGGCCATCCTCGTCAACATCTTCGCGGGCATCAACCGCTGCGACTGGGTCGCGGAAGGCGTGGTGCAGGCGCTGGAAAAGAACCCGGTCAACATGCCGGTCATTGTCCGCCTGGCCGGAACCAATGTCGAAGAGGGCCGCCGCATCCTGGCCCGCTCCGGCCTTCCTATCATCCGCGCCAACACGCTTGCCGAGGCGGCCGAGCGCGCCGTCGCGGCATGGAAGAACAATCCCAACACGATGGGCCTCAAGGTGGTGAACGCATGAGCATCCTTCTCGACCGCACAACTCCGGTACTGGTGCAGGGCATCACCGGCAAGATCGGCTCCTTCCACGCGAAGGACATGATGGACTACGGCACCAACATCGTTGGCGGCGTAACACCCGGCAAGGGCGGCAGCAGCCAGCACGGCATGCCGGTGTTCGACACCATGAAGGAGGCCGTCGAGAAGACCGGGGCCACCGCCTCGATCGTCTTCGTGCCGCCGCCGTTCGCCGCCGACTCGATCATGGAAGCCGCCGACGCCGGCGTGCGCCTGTGCGTGGCCATCACCGATGGCATCCCCGCCCAGGACATGATCAGGGTCAAGCGCTACATGCGCCGCTACAAGGCGGAAAACCGCATGCGTCTTATTGGCCCCAACTGCGCCGGCGTGATCTCGCCAGGCAAGGCGCTGCTCGGCATCATGCCCGGCAACATCTATCTGCCCGGCCATGTCGGCATCGTCGGACGCTCCGGAACGCTCGGCTATGAAGCCGCCGCGCAGATGAAGGAACTGGGCATCGGCGTTTCGACCAGTGTCGGAATCGGCGGCGACCCGATCAACGGATCGTCATTCAAGGACATCCTCGAACTTTTCGAGGCGGACCCCGAAACCCATGCGGTGGTGATGATCGGTGAGATCGGCGGTCCGCAGGAGGCGGAGGCCGCGGAATACATCCGCGACCACATGACGAAGCCCGTGATCGCCTATGTGGCCGGCCTCTCGGCGCCGAAAGGCCGCAAGATGGGCCACGCCGGCGCCATCATCTCGGCTTTTGGCGAGGGCGCTTCCGAAAAGGTCGAACTCCTGCGCGACGTGGGCGTGGCAATCGCGCCAACCCCCGCCGAGATCGGCGACACGGCCCACAAGGTCCTGAAGGCGGCGTAACCATGGCAATGACCTATCCGCTCGAAGCGCCACTGCGGCCAAGGCGCAACAGCCCGGCGTCCAGCACCATCAGCATCGTGCCGGACCTCCGCAGCTTCCGCTACGATCCCAAGCCGGCCCGCCTTTCGCCGATGCAGATGCTGGTGGTGCAGCTGGTCTGCTGCGGGCTGGCCGACAAGGAAATCGCCTTCCTTCTCAGCGTCAGCAGCGCCACGGTGAAGGCGCACATGTCGCGGGCCATCCGCGACATGGGCCTCTATCGCCGCCATCAGCTGGTGCGCTATGTGTTCGAGAACGGCCTGTTCGACCCGGAGGCCGCCCAGACACAGCTGCTCCGCCGCCGTACCGCTTCCGCAAAGGACATGACATGAGCTTTCATTCGATCGAACAGGCTCCCGCGCGCCTCAACCGCAGCGAACTGGCGGTGCCGGGCAGCCAGCCGCAGATGTTCGAGAAGGCGGCGAAATCCGCGGCCGATGTCGTGTTCCTCGATCTGGAGGATGCGGTGGCGCCTGACGACAAGGCGCAGGCCCGCAAGAACATCATCCAGGCCATCGGCGATATCGACTGGGGCAAGAAATCCCTCTCGGTCCGTATCAACGGGCTCGATACCCACTACATGTATCGCGATGTCGTGGATGTGCTGGAACAGGCCAGTGACCGGCTTGATCTGATCATGATCCCGAAAGTCGGCACCGCATCGGACGTCTATGCGCTCGACATGCTGGTGACCCAGATTGAAACTGCGAAGGGCCGCAAGAAGCGGATCGGGTTCGAGATGATCATCGAAACCGCGCTCGGCATGCAGAACGTCTCCGAAATCGCGGCGGCCTCGAAGCGCAACGAATCGCTGCACTTCGGCGTCGCGGACTATGCGGCTTCGACGCGCGCCCGCACCACTTCGATCGGCGGCGCCAATGCCGACTATGCGGTGCTGACCGAGCCGCTGAGCGACGGCGCCCGCGAAGTGCACTGGGGCGACATGTGGCATTATGCGATCGCCCGCATGGTTGTGGCGGCCCGCGCCAACGGCCTGCGCCCTGTTGACGGCCCATTCGGCAACTTTTCCGATCCGGATGCCTTCCGCGCCGCCGCGCGCCGCGCCGCGGTGCTGGGCTGCGAGGGAAAATGGGCAATCCACCCGTCGCAGATCGCGCTCGCCAATGAGGTGATGAGTCCATCGGAGGCCGAGGTCACCCGGGCGCGCCGCATCCTGGAGGCGATGAAGGAAGCAGAAGCGCAGGGCAAGGGCGCCGTTTCGCTC
>NZ_JBJTER010000078.1:0-28911 GCF_046093005.1 Aestuariivirga sp. | reverse complement strand
ATTGCGCAAGGCGGCACAGCGCACCGTCGAAGGCCTCTGGACCGCCATTGGTGACATGCTGCCAGTCTTCAAGCCTCAGGAATGCCGAAACTACTTCGCCGCAGCAGGATATGATGCAGACTGATGGGATTCCGCTCTAGGGCGCGTTAAGGTTCTGATAACCAAATTGCTGGCGTGTAAGTGTTTGGCAATCCCATCATGGCAAGACTCAAGCCATGGCTGCTACAGACAAATCCCACATAAGATCGACACCATTGCCCCAGGCTGGCGAGATGAGCCCTGACGCCAGTCTTGTCCGCGCGCTGCAGCAGCTGGCGCAGCCTGGGCCCGGCTATGTTACCTTGATGGCACCGCTGGTTCTGGCGCTCCTGCTGAGCGCCCTGGCGGCCATAACCGTGACTTCGACGGATTCGGATTTGCTGGTCCTCGGTCTCGTCGCTGCGGTCTTGATCGTCTCGGCAGGTATCGCCTTGGGGCAGTTCGCCTGGCGGCGGGGAGCCAGACGGCGGCTCGCCGCCCTTGCCACGAAAGCAGCCGAGCTACATGAAGCGCGGCTCAAGGCGGAGGCCTCCAACAGCGCAAAATCAAGATTTCTGGCAATCACCAGCCATGAAATTCGCACGCCGATGAACGGCGTCATCGGTATGATCGGGCTGCTTCTCGAAACGCCACTTTCAGCTGAACAGCGCAATTATGCCAAGAAGGCCGATGTTTCAGCACGGGCGCTGTTGTCGATTGTTGACGAGCTACTGGATGCTTCGCTCGCCGAACGTGACAACGTCGACGTTCAAGAAGCGCCCTTCGATCTCGCCGGACTGATCGAGTCGGTGACTGAACTCCTCGCACCGCGCGCCCATGCGAAGGGAATCGAAATCTCCTGTTTTGTGTCCAGTCTCGTGCCGTCCACGGTGACCGGCGACGAGAAGCGCTTGCGCCAAGTTTTGCTCAATCTCTGCGGCAACGCCATCAAATTCACAGGAGCCGGTGGCGTCGCCATCTGCGCAAGGCTTGCCGGCAGCGATCATCTGTCAATTACCGTGAGCGACACCGGCATCGGGATGAGCGCCGAAGAGCAGCAGCGCGTTTTTGACGAGTTTGTGCAGGGAAATGAGGAGACCCGCCGTCTCTTCGGCGGCACCGGACTGGGATTGACGATCTCCCGCAAACTGATCGAGGCGATGGGCGGAACAGTTACGGTGAACTCATCGCCTGGGCTTGGATCGGTGTTTCAGGTCATCCTGCCGCTGCATGTTACGCCGTCATTGCAGCAAACGTCGCTGCTACACGGAAGGCATTACATCATCGTCTCGAAGCCTTGCCTGACAGCCGCTCACATCAAGGACACCCTGGAAGACAGTGGAGCCACGGTGGACCTGGTTCGGGATGAGCAAGAGCTGGTGCAGGTCCTGACTGAAGAAGACGGAGTGGCCGTCGACGCAATCATTTGTGACAGCGAATTCGCCGACACCCTACGAAGAACAACGAACCAGCTGGCTCATCGTATCTTTATTCTGATGCGCACCGAAGAGCGCCGTCAATATGCTGACCTGCTGTCAGAACCTCTATTCGGTTACCTGCTGAAACCGTTCCGCCGCCAATCCCTGCTCAGGCTGATAACGGCGCGTGAGGAAGACGTTATCGCTGCCGCGGTGCAAGACCTCCGGGAAATCGTCAATGCCGAAGGCCATGCAAGGCCACTTCAGGTGCTGCTCGCCGAGGACAATCCAGTGAATGCGCTGCTTGCGCAAACGGTTCTGCGCCGGGAGGGCCACCGCGTCACGCACGTCGCCGACGGCGAACAGGTTCTCGACGCGCTCGCCCGCGGACGGCGGCCAGACCTGATCATCATGGACGTCGAAATGCCGGTGCTGGATGGACTTGAGACAACCAGGCGAATCCGGCGTTTGGAGCGCGAAACCGGCACACCGCGACTGCCAATCCTGGCACTGACCGCCAATGCCCACAAGGAAGACATCGCCGAATGCCTGGAGGCCGGCATGGATGGGCATCTTTCAAAACCCTTCGACCGGCAGGACCTCGAAGAGACCATCGCCCGCCTCGTGATGCGCCAAGCCGCCTGACCACGGTCATATAACTTTCACAATCAACGGGTCTGTGCCATCCTCAACCGGGAAGGAATAGACGCTGCCCTCCATCATGGACATCAAAGCCGGACGCGGCATGTTGATCCTCCGGCAAGCGCGGACAGCCGAAGAGATCGCCGCCTGTCAGCGGCTGCGCTACCGCGTGTTCTACGAGGAAATGAACGCCAAGGCCGATGAAAAAACGTCAGCCTTGATGATGGATTGTGACCGTTTCGACGCGATCTGCGATCATCTGCTTGTCGTTCACCTTGGCCAGCCAAAGCATGACAGCCCGATAATGATTGCCGATGGCGAACTGATCGGCACCTACCGGTTGCTGAGTCAGAAGACCGCCGAAGCCCATGGTGGGTTCTACACACAAAGCGAGTTCGACATCGCTCCGCTTGTCGCCCGGCATCCCGGCTTGCAGTTTCTCGAGCTTGGCCGGTCCTGCGTCCTGAAGCCGTTCCGGACCAAGCCGGTGGTTGAGCTTCTCTGGCAGGGAATCTGGAATTATGTCCGTGCTTGCCGCATGGATGTGATGCTGGGTTGCGCAAGCCTTGAAGGCACCGATCCCGATGCCCATGCCCTTGCGCTCAGCTTTCTGGCTGAAGCGGCCGCACCTCCGGAATGGACTGTCCGGGCTCTGCCCGGACGGCTTGTCAACATGCGCCGCATGCCACCGGAGAAGATCGACAAGCGGCGGGCGCTGGCGGTTCTTCCACCGCTAATAAAAGGATATCTCCGGCTTGGGTGCTATATCGGGGATGGCGCGGTCATCGATGAGCAATTCAACACCATCGATGTACTCATCATCCTGCCCGTATCCGCCATCAACCCGCGGTACTTCGCGCACTTTGGCCAACCACAGGACGATATCTTGCAGGCACCGCCCGGTTATCGGTTGATATCATAGGCGGCAATCGCGGCCAGGTTCAGGATCTCAGAGGCGGTCGCCGACATGGAAGCGATTTGCACCGGGCGGTCTAGACCGGTCAGAAGCGGACCTACCACCGTGACGCCGCCCAATTGCTGTAACATCTTCGTGGAAATTGACGCCGAATGGGCGGCGGGCATGACAAGCACATTGGCGGGACCCGTGAGCCGGCAGAACGGATAGAGAGCCATCGCCTCCCGTGACAGCGCGACATCAGCCGCCATCTCGCCATCATATTCGAAATCCACACTTCGGTGATCAAGAACGGCTACGGCATTCCGCACATATTCAGCGCGTTCGCCACGCGGATAGCCGAAAGTCGAGTAAGACAGAAAGGCAACCCGGGGTTCGTATCCAAAGCGGCGCGCCACCCCAGCCGCCTCTTGCGCGATGTCCGCCAGCTCCTCAGCCGACGGAAGTTCGTGAATCGAGGTATCGGCAATAAAGACTGTGCGGCCACGGACAAGCGCCATTGAAACCCCGATCGGCCGGTGCCCTGACCGGTTGTCAATCGCATGTCGCACATTATCAAGCGCGGCTGAGAAATTCCTTGTGAGGCCCGTCACCATGGCATCGGCATCGCCCATCGCCACCATGCAGGCGGCAAAAACGTTGCGATCCTGGTTCACCATGCGCTGACAATCGCGCAGCAAGAAGCCGGCGCGCTGCAGTCTTTCGTAGAGGAAGTTGGCATAGTCGACATTCCTGTCAGACACCCGCGCATTGGAAATCTCGACATTCTCGTTGAGTTCCAGCGCACCGGTTTGGAGCGTCTTCTCAATTTCAGCTTCGCGGCCTATCAGAATGGCGCGGCCAAGACCCGCACTGGCAAAGCTGTTGGCGGCGCGGATCATGCGGTCCTCTTCGCCTTCGGCAAAAACCACACGCTTTGGCGCCACCCTCACCTTCTCAAAAACGCTCTGCAACGTGCCAGCAATAGGATCGAGCCGTGCCGACAATGACTTTCCATATTCATCAAGATCGGCAATGTGACGGCGCGCCACTCCGCTTTCCATGGCGGCCTTTGCAACTGCGACCGGCACAGTGGAGATGAGCCGTGGATCAAAAGGCACGGGGATCAGATAGTCGCGTCCGAAAGTCGGACGAGAACCATGATAGGCCGCGGCAACTTCATCGGGCACGTCCTCCCGCGCCAAGCCGGCTAACGCCTGCGCGGCCGCTATCTTCATATCATCATTGATGGTTCGGGCGCGGACATCCAGCGCACCGCGGAAGATGTAGGGGAAACCGAGCACATTGTTAATCTGGTTCGGATAGTCAGAGCGCCCGGTGGCCATGATCGCATCCTCACGGACCTTGAGAACCTCCTCCGGTGTTATCTCGGGATCCGGATTAGCCATCGCGAAGATTATCGGATTGGCTGCCATGCTTCTGACCATCTGCGGGGTCAATGCGCCAGCCACGGACAGACCAAAGAATACGTCAGCACCTTCCATGGCGTCAGCAAGTGACCGGGCTTTGGTTTCCACGGCATGCGCTGACTTCCACTGATTCATGCCGTCAGTACGGCCTTTGTAGACAACTCCCTTTGAGTCCGCGAGGACGACGTTGCCATTCGGCACCCCCAAGGATTTGATCAACTCGACGCAAGCGATGGCCGCAGCTCCGGCGCCATTACAGACGATCTTTGCGGTCTTCAGGTGGCGTCCTGTCAGGTGCAGGGCATTGATCAGGCCGGCAGTGGCGATGATGGCAGTCCCATGCTGGTCGTCATGGAAGACTGGAATATCCATCATCTCGCGCAGGCGCTGCTCGATGATGAAACAATCCGGAGCCTTGATGTCCTCAAGATTGATGCCGCCAAAGGACGGACCGAGATAGCGCACGGCGTTGATGAATTGCTCAACATCCTTGGTATCGACCTCGAGGTCGATTGAATCGACATCCGCGAAACGCTTGAAGAGAACGGCCTTGCCTTCCATGACAGGTTTTGACGCCAGAGCGCCGAGGTCGCCCAGGCCAAGAATGGCGGTGCCATTGGAGATGACGGCGACGAGATTGCCCTTTGCGGTATAGTCATAGGCGGTCTCAGGCGCCTCGGCGATTCGCCGCACCGGAACTGCCACGCCCGGGCTGTAGGCCAGCGACAGGTCGCGCTGGGTAGCCATCGGTTTGGTCGGGTTAACCTCCAGCTTTCCCGGCTTGCCGCGCTGGTGGAACTGCAAAGCTTCCTCCTCGGTGAAGGAGGGCCGGCGCGGCTTCTGGTCCATGTTCTGGCCTCAAAAACAAACGAAATGGCGGCTGGTACGCACACTAAAGACAGGCGGCGCGCGGCACAAGCTTTGCCTCACCCGGACTTGCGCCAGAACCGCGAAATCCTGCTATGGAGAACCCGTGGACGGGATTGACCATACCGGCGACCAGGCGGGGGAGGAAGGCGCTCACCGCGCGACACCCGTCATGACCCAATTTCTGGTGCTGAAGCAGGCAAATCCGGGAAGTCTGCTTTTCTTCCGCATGGGTGACTTCTATGAATTGTTCTTCGAGGATGCCGAGGTGGCGGCCAATGCACTGGGCATTACCCTTACCAAGCGGGGGAAGCATCTAGGGCGGGACATCCCCATGTGCGGTGTCCCCGTCCATACGGCTGACGCCTATCTGCAAAAGCTTATCCGGCTCGGGCACCGGGTTGCCGTCTGCGAGCAACTGGAAGACCCGGCTGAGGCCAGGAAACGTGGCTCTAAAGCCGTGGTCAGGCGCGATATCGTACGGCTCATCACCCCTGGTACGTTGACAGAAGACAATCTGCTCGATTCCCGCAGCCACAACTTTCTTGCCAGTGTCACCCGCAATAATGCCGCGGGAGAACTGGCCATCGCCTGGGCCGATATCAGTTCCGGAGAACTGGCGGTTATGATGAGCGCGGAGACCCGGCTTGCGGCCGATCTGTCCCGCCTCGACCCGCGAGAGATCATCATTGCAGACCGGCTTATGGATGACCCGGATCTTTCGGAACTTCTTACCCGTAGTGGCGCCCCGGTGAGCCCTGTTCCCGCGGTGCGTTTCGACTCTATCGCCGGCGAACGGAAGCTCAAGGAGTACTTTGAGGTTGCGGCACTGGATGGCTTTGGCAGCTTCTCCCGGGCCGAAATCTCCGCACTTGGCGGGTTACTGGACTATATCGTCATTACCCAAGCTGGCCGGCTGCCACATCTGCGACCACCGCGCCGCGAACTCCCGTCAGCAACTCTGCTGATAGACCCCGCGAGCCGCGCCAATCTCGAATTAACCAGAACCTTGCAGGGCGACCGGAAAGGCAGCCTGTTGGCGGTGATCGACTTCGCATTAACCGCCGCTGGCTCGCGTTGCATTGGTACGCGACTGACCAACCCGCTAAGCGACCCCTACGCCATCGCCGACCGTCTTGATGAGGTAGACCACTTCCTCTTGGACCCCGCCCTGCGCGAAGACGTCCGCCACCAACTTGCCGCAATGCCAGATCTCGAACGAGCCCTGGGACGGATCGCCATCGCCCGCGGAGGCCCGCGCGATCTGGCCGCGATTCGTGATGGTCTGATCATCTCCGGGCAACTTGCAAAGCGACTTTCAGACAGCGCCACTATTGGCGGTCTGCCCGTCAATCTCAAGACTACCTGCGAAACTCTCCAATGGAGCGATCTCGAATTCGCGCAAGAACTTGATGCTGCCCTTACCAGCGATCTCCCTCCTTCGGCGCGCGATGGCGGCTTCGTGAAGCCCGGCTATTCGCTGGACCTTGACGAGAACAGAGCACTCCGCGACGAGACGCGTAAGGTGATCGCCGGGCTGCAGAACCAGTATTGTGATATCTCCGGCATCAAATCGCTGAAGGTGAAACACAATAATGTTCTGGGCTATTTCATCGAAGTACCCGGCACAGCCACTGGCAACCTGCAATCGCCTGAGCGCGCGGGCCTCTTCATCCATCGCCAGACAGTGGCGAACGCCATGCGCTTCGTCACCACCGAACTTGCCTCGCTTGATCAACGCATTGCTGCGGCAGCTGAAAAGGCGCTTGCCCTCGAACAGGAAATCTTCACAGGCTTGTGTGCGCAGGTAATAGCAAGGCGGAACCTGCTGTCGAACCTCGCCGATGCGGTTGCCCGGCTTGATGCTGCTGCAGCCTTGGCCGAAGTCGCCGCACGGCGGCGCTATGTCAGGCCTCGGGTCGACGGTACGACACGTTTCACGGTCCTGGGCGGCCGCCATGCTGTCGTCGAAGCAGCCTTGCAGGATCGTGCCAGCGGCTCCTTCGTCGCCAATGACTGTGATATCTCTGGCGACAGAAAGAGATTATGCCTGCTGACCGGGCCCAACATGGCGGGAAAGTCGACCTACCTCCGGCAGAATGCGTTGATTGTCGTGCTCGCTCAAATGGGCTCCTTCGTTCCCGCCGCGGAGGCACATTTTGGTGCTGTGGACCGGCTGTTCAGCCGGGTCGGCGCCGCCGATGATCTTGCGCGCGGCCGCTCGACCTTCATGGTTGAAATGGTGGAGACCGCCGCCATTCTCAACCAGGCGACAGAAAGAAGCTTCGTCATCCTCGACGAGATCGGCCGCGGCACCGCAACCTATGACGGTCTATCCATCGCATGGGCCACGCTGGAGCACCTTCATAGCGTCAACAAATGCCGCGCTCTCTTTGCGACCCACTATCACGAACTGACACAGCTCTCTGGCAAGTTGCCGCATCTTGCCAATGCCACCATGAAGGTCAGGGAATGGCAAGACGATATCGTGTTCCTGCATGAGGTTGTGCCAGGCGTAGCCGATCGCTCATACGGCATTCATGTCGCCAGACTGGCGGGGCTGCCGCAATCAGTAATCGCCAGAGCGCAAGCGGTTCTGGACCGCCTGGAACGCGAAGGGAGCAAAACTCCCGTAGCGGGACTTGTGACTGAGTTGCCGCTGTTCGCGGCAGCCATCTCACATAAATCGCAACGCGAAAGCGAAGTTGAAAAGAAGCTGGCAGATACGGCCGCCGACGAACTTTCGCCGCGCGAGGCACTGGCGCTGATCTATGAGTTAAAATCTCTTCTGAGGCTGCCGGATCCATGAAACAGGCGCCCTACGGTTTGATTGATCCTCTTATTGTGACTGAACAGATGTGGGCTGCATCAGCCACACATCATCACAACCGGAGCGATCTTCGTTCAGCGATCGTCGCGATTCTGAAGAGAATGCTTGAGCAGGCGCATGCTGAGGCCGAACGGCATCTCTTGGCGGATGGCAATGGCACGCGCTGCGCCGAGGCGTTGAGTCTCGCGGAAGATCAACTGATCAGGGCGCTCTTCGATCTTGCCTGCAGCAAGGTTTTTCCAGCGCATGGCCATGAAGAGCGAATTGCCGTTGTCGCAGTCGGCGGCTACGGCCGCGGCACGCTCGCACCGGGTTCTGATATCGATCTGCTTTTTGTGCTGCCGGCTCATCAGACTGACCGGGTCCGTAACATTGTTGAGTTCATCCTATATAGCCTGTGGGACGCACGTCAGAAAGTCGGGCATGCTACGCGCAATATCGATGAGTGTATCCGGCTTGCGAGTTCCGATAACACGATTCTGACTTCGCTTCTTGAAGCGCGCTATATTTGCGGAGATGAGAAGCTGTTTCACCGTCTGGCAAACGAGTTTCGCCGGGAAATCGTGTCCAAGGGGGCCAAGCAATTCATAGCTGAGAAACTTAAGGAGCGCGACCTCAGGCATCTGAAAGTGGGCGAGAGCCGATACGTGGTCGAACCAGACGTCAAGGACGGTAAGGGCGGACTGCGTGACCTCAACACGCTGTTCTGGATCGCCAAGTACGCCTATGCCACAAACTCAACTGACGAGCTTGCGGAGAAGGGCGCATTCTCCCGCGAGGAGCTGGCGATCTTCAAGAAATGCGAGCGGTTTCTCTGGGCAGTCCGCTGTCACCTGCATTTCCTAGCCAGACGCGGCAATGACCGGTTGAGTTTCGACCGGCAGCCTGACATCGCCGAGCGTCTGGGCTATAAGTCGCACGGCGGTCTGAAGCACGTCGAGCGCTTCATGAAACACTATTTTCTGGTCGCGAAGGACGTCGGCGATCTCACACGGATTCTTTCCGCCAGTCTTGAAGCCAGTCACGTCAAGGATACGCCAGGGCTTGGCCGCGTGATTGGCCGGCTTATTTCGAGAACATCTGGTTTGTTGCGGGAATACCCCACGTTCAAGCTGGAGAACGGCAGGATCATGCCAGTCAGCGCCGACGTATTCGAGAAAGATCCGGTGAATATGATCCGGCTGTTCGTGATTTCGGGCCGTACAGGCGCCGAGATTCATCCTGATGCGATAAAAATGCTGCGGCGGTCATTGCGTTCGATCAGCCGTATTCTCGATGACCAGGAAGCAAATGCCATTTTTCTTGAGCTTCTGACCTCCACGGAAGACCCCGACATCGTCTTGCGCATGATGAACGAGGCTGGTGTTCTGGGCCGTTTCATTCCGCCGTTCGGCCGGATTGTGGCGATGATGCAATTCAATATGTATCATCACTATACAGTCGATGAGCATCTGATACGCGCCGTCGGCCACTTGTCTGATATTGAGCGTGGCCGGCTTTCGGATGATCACCCGCTCTCGACGGCCATTTTTCCAACAATCACGAGCCGCAGACTCCTCTATGTCGCCGTATTCCTGCATGATATCGCGAAGGGCCGGAAGGAGGACCATTCCATCGCCGGGGAACGTATCGCGCTCGAACTCTGCCCGCGGCTTGGCCTCACAGCGTCTGAAGCCGAAACAGTGGCCTGGCTGGTGCGCCATCATCTGCTGATGAGCGAAACATCGCAAATGCGTGACCTCAACGACTTCAAGACTATTCTTGATTTCTGTGCGGTGGTTCAAAGCCTTGAGCGGCTGAAACTGCTGATCATCCTCACCGTGGCTGATATTCGGGCTGTCGGGCCCGGCGTATGGAACGGCTGGAAAGGTCAGCTGCTGCGCACGCTCTACACGGAGGCAGAACCCGTACTGACAGGCGGTCATACCAGCGTCTCGCGCCGCGAACGGGTGGCGGAGGCCCAGGCGGAATTCTTCAAGCGACTTCCGGGCTGGAGCGACAGCGAGCGGAAAGCATATACGGCCAGGCACTATGATGCCTACTGGTTGGGAACGTCGTCAGAAAAACAAGTCAAGCATGCGGAGCTGATACGCGGCGCTCAACCAAAGACCATTGTCACCAGCCTGGAAACAGACGCATTCACCGCCATTACCGAACTTACGGTCTATACCCCGGATCATCCACGCCTGCTGGCACTCATCACCGGCGCCTGTGCGGCCGCCGGCGCCAACATCATGGGCGCGCAGATCTTCACAACAACGGACGGCATGGCGCTGGACACCATTCTGATCCAGCGCGAATTTCCAGAAGAAGAAGACGAGCGCCGCCGTGGCGAACGAATCGCGGAGCTGGTGCGCAAGGCGTTGCGCGGCGAGCTGCGCCTGAAAGATGCCGTATCGCGCGCCTACCGCCCGCAGCAGCGCATCAAAGCATTCACCGTCGAGCCAAGGGTGATCATCGACAACCAGTCTTCAAACCGTTTCACGGTGATCGAAATCAACGGCCTCGACCGGTTGGGGCTGCTCTATGACCTCACGGAGGCGCTTTACAAGCTGAACCTCAACATCGCCTCGGCACACATCACAACCTTTGGCGAGAAAGCCATCGATGTGTTCTATGTGACCGACCTGACCGGAGCCAAGATCGAGAACGCCACGCGGCACAAGCAGATCGAAGCCGTGCTCGGCAGCATCCTGAAACCAGCACAGCTGGCCCAGGCAAGAGCCTGATCCGCCATGTCCCTGCTCAGATCCGCGGCAACCGTTGGCGGCCTCACACTGGTAAGCCGTATTCTTGGCTTCGTACGTGACCAGCTGATCGCTTTCACCTTGGGAACAGGTTTCGTTGCCGAAGCTTTCATTGTTGCGCAGCGATTTCCAAATCTGTTTCGGGCGCTTTTCGCCGAAGGCGCCTTCAATAATGCGTTTGTTCCTCTTTTCGCAAAGAAGGTGGAAGGAGAAGGCGAAGCCAAGGCGCGTGATTTCGCAATCGACGTCTTCTCCGTGCTTCTGGCTTGGCTGCTGCTTTTTTCGGCCGTCGCCATGATCGCCATGCCATTGGTCATCTACGTCATCGCGCCAGGGTTTCGCGCAGAGGGTGAGATGTTTGATCTCACGGTGGATCTGACGCGCATTTGCTTTCCCTATCTCCTGTTCATGTCACTGACCGCGCTGCAGTCCGGTGTCTTGAACAGCCTTAACCGGTTCACCGCCGCGGCGGCGGCACCAATTCTGCTCAATCTGGTGATGATCGCGTCGAATGTGGTGGCCTGGCTGCTTGCCACCGGCAACACACCCGCTACGGGCTATATCTTCGCATGGGGCGTCTTTGTGTCTGGCGTAGCGCAATATGCGCTCCTTGCCATCGCTTGCCGCCGGGCAGGAATGCGACTCTTGCCAAGATGGCCGCGCATGACGCCGGACGTGAAACACCTCATCGCTTTGTCAATCCCCGGAATTGTGTCGGGTGGCGTGATGCAGATCAACCTTCTCGTCGCCACCATGATCGCTACAACGATGGATGGTGCGGTGGCGTTCCTTTATTATGCAGACCGGCTGTATCAACTTCCTCTGGGCGTCATCGGCGTCGCCATTGGCATCGTTCTCCTGCCTGATCTTTCACGCAAACTGAGAGCAGGCAATGAAGCGGGGGCGCTACACAGCCAGAACCGGGCGCTGGAGCTCTCGATGTTCCTTACCCTGCCCTCGGCGATCGCACTGATGGCCATTCCGGCTCCCATCATCCACACCGTGTTCGAACATGGCGCCTTCACGCGCGCCGATGCTTTCGCGGTCGCCCCGGCGCTGCTGGCCTTTTCCATTGGACTACCAGCTTTCGCGCTCACAAAAGTGTTTCAGCCCGGCTTCTTCGCCCGCGAGGACACCAAGACTCCGATGCGCTTTGCGCTGATTTCAGTCGCCGTGAACGTCGCGGGAAGCCTGATCCTTTCCCGTTACATGGGCCATGTCGGCATCGCGCTTGCCACTTCCCTGGCTGCCTGGCTTAACACGGCACTTCTGGCTGTCACATTGTCGCAGCGTGGCCTGTTTGTTCTCGACGAGCGGTCACGCCAGCGGCTGCCGCGAATCCTTGTCTCGGCGCTGCTGATGGGCGCATTGCTGCTGGCCGGACAATGGTTGCTGCGCGGCAACTATGTTGAAAATGCCGGTTTTCTGGCGGCAGCCTGGGGACTGCTTGTGCTCGTTGGCGGCGGAATTATAAGCTATTTCTCGCTTGCCCATGTAACCGGCGCCATGCGGCTTGGCGAATTCACATCAATGCTGAAACGATAGAGTTTTGGCGCTAGGACCTGTTGCCATGACAGACAAGACGAACGAGCAGGATGTGGCTTTCGGTTTCCGCCAGGTCGGAGAAGACGAAAAGCAGGGCCTCGTCAACGAAGTGTTCTCCAAGGTCGCGGCGCGCTACGACCAGATGAATGATCTGATGTCGGTGGGCCTGCACCGGCTGTGGAAGGACGATCTTGTCACCATGCTGAATCCGCCCCGCGGACAGGCCACTTTCGAGCATCTGGACGTAGCGGGCGGCACCGGCGATGTGGCTTTCCGGATCCTTCGGGCCGGCGGGCCAAATGTACGGGTGACGGTGGCGGATATTTCGCCTGAAATGGTCGCGGAAGGTAAGCGGCGCTCAGAGGCGGAGGGCCTGCTGGGCCGCTGCCGCTTTACCGTCGGCAATGCGGAGTCGCTGGCTTTTCCAGACAGAAGCTTTGACGGCTACACCATCGCTTTTGGCATTCGAAACGTCACTCACATTGACCGGGCCCTCGCCGAAGCCTACCGGGTGTTGAAGCCCGGCGGCCGTTTTCTGTGCCTGGAGTTCTCGCAAGTTGATGTTCCGTTCCTTGACAAGATCTACGATGCCTATTCCTTCACGGCCATTCCAGCCATCGGCAAAGTGGTGACCGGCGACGGCCAGCCATACCGCTATCTCGTCGAATCGATCCGGACCTTCCCAAAGCAGGACGATTTTGAAACGATGATCGAGGACGCCGGGTTTGCGCGGGTGAGCTACCGCAACCTAACCGGCGGCGTGGTCGCCATCCATTCCGGCTGGCGAGTCTGATGTTTCAAAGCATCCGCTACAGTTTCAGCCTGCTGCGCGCCGGACGAACGCTGGCGGCCTATGACGCACTGCTGACGCCCGAACAGATCGATCAGTTGCCTTGGGCCGCCCGGCTCTTGTTGTCCATCGCCAAGGTCGGCGCGCGCAAGCCACCAAAGGGCGACGCGAACCCGGTCGCTACGGCCTTGTCTTCGCTGGGACCCAGCTACATCAAGCTTGGTCAATTCCTGGCCACCAGGCCGGACCTGGTCGGTCCGCAGCGCGCCTTCGACCTCAAGGCGCTTCAGGACCGACTTCCGCCCTTTCCCATGGCCGAGGCGCGCAACATCATTCGCCGCAATCTGGGAGCGGATGTTGACACGCTGTTTGTGGAATTCGGCCCGCCGGTCGCGGCTGCCTCGATCGCCCAGGTGCACAAGGCCAGGAGCCCGGATGGCCGTGAGTTGGCCGTAAAAGTTCTGCGGCCGGGTGTGGACAAGCGTTTCGCCGCCGATCTCGGAAGCTTCTATTTTGCTGCGCGGCTGATGGAGCGGTTCAGTGCCGAGGGCCGGCGGTTACGGCCAGTCGCCGCCGTTCAGATGCTCGAGCAGTCGATGAAACAGGAGCTTGACCTGCGCATGGAGGCCGCCGCCTTGTCGGAAATGGCGGAAAACACCCGCGATGACCCCGGTTTCCGGGTGCCGAAAGTCGATTGGGAAAGAACCAGCCGGGAAGTGCTGACCACGCAGTGGATCGACGGCACGCCGATTTCCGATGTCGAAAGTCTGCGGGCCCAGGGCTTCGACCTTGTGAAACTGGGCGACACGGTGATCCAGAGTTTCCTGCGCCATGCCATCCGGGATGGCTTCTTTCATGCCGACATGCATCAAGGCAATCTGTTCATCGACCGGGCAGGAAATCTCGTTGCCGTCGACTTCGGCATTGTCGGACGGTTGGGCCGCGACGAGAGCCGGTTCCTGGCGGAAATCCTCTATGGCTTCATTACCCGCAACTATTTGCGGGTGAGCGAAGTGCATTTCGAAGCAGGCTATGTGCCACGCACCCATGACCCGGCCGTCTTCGCCCAGGCGATCCGCGCCATCGGCGAGCCGATCATGGACCGCGCCGCCAATCAGATTTCAATGGCACGGCTGCTCACCCAGCTGTTTGAAGTGACCGCACAATTCGACATGCAGACCCAGCCGCAGCTTCTGCTCCTGCAGAAGACCATGGTGGTGGTCGAAGGCGTGGCCCGCACGCTCAACCCCAATCTCAACATGTGGGTGACCGCCGAACCCGTGGTCAGGACCTGGATCGAACGCAAGCTCGGCCCGGCTGGACGGCTGGAAGATGCCTCGATGACGCTGGCGGGGCTCTTTGCCGGACTTCCGGCGATGCTGGGGGAGGCGCAGCGCGCTACAACGTTGCTCGCCAGCATGGCGGCAAGGGGTGGCCTACAGCCAGACCGAGCCAGAGAGCGGCATGGCCGCTGGACGCAAGTCTGGCTAGCGCTGGGGGCGGTTTCGCTGGCCGCCATCGCGTTCAGCCTCCTGACCTGACCCCCGCTGGCAGTGCCGCTGGATTACTGGCATAATCCTTTGTCATGACATCTCTGGCTGGAAAAGCGGTTCTTCTGATCATCGGTGGCGGGATTGCCGCTTACAAGACCCATGAGCTTGTTCGCCTGCTCAAGACCCGCGGTGCGCGGGTTCGCGTCATCATGACGAGGGCGGCGGAGGAATTCGTTACCCCATTGTCGCTTGCCAGCCTCTCTGGCGAAAAGGTCTATACCGCCCTGTTCAGCCTCACCGACGAGGTGGAGATGGGCCATATCCAGCTCTCCCGGGCCGCCGATCTCCTCGTGGTGGCGCCCGCCACTGCCGACCTGATGGCCAAGATGGCCCACGGCCTGGCTGATGACCTCGCCTCGACTGCCTTGCTGGCAACCGACAAGCCGGTCCTCATTGCGCCCGCCATGAATGTACGCATGTGGCAGCATCCCGCCACCCAGCACAATGTCGAAATCCTCCGGCGGCATGGAATTGCCTTGGTGGGCCCCACCGATGGCGAAATGGCCTGCGGCGAATTTGGGCCCGGCCGCATGGCGGAACCGGGCGACATTCTCGGGGCTATCGTCACCATGCTCACGCCAAAGGCGCGGCCGCTGGCTGGCCGGCGGGTGATCATCACCGCCGGTCCAACCCGGGAGCCTATCGATCCCGTGCGGTTCATCTCCAACCATTCCTCGGGCAAGCAGGGCTATGCCATCGCAGAAGCGGCAGCCGAGCTGGGCGCCGAGACGGTATTGATCTCCGGCCCGGTGTCGCTTCCGGCGCCCTCTGGCGTGAGGGTCGTCAATGTCGAGACCGCGCGCGAAATGCTCACCGCATGCCAAGACGAGATGCCAGCCGACATCGCCATCTTCACCGCCGCGGTCGCCGACTGGCGCGTGGCAAGCGAAGCCGCCGAGAAGCTGAAGAAGACGGAAGCTGGACCGCCAAACCTCGCTCTTGCGGAAAACCCTGACATCCTCGCCACGATCGCGCACAGCGGGATGCGCCCCAGCCTCGTTGTTGGCTTTGCCGCCGAAACAGAGAAGGTCACGGAGCACGCCACGCAGAAGCTGAAGCGAAAGGGCTGTGACATCATCGTCGCGAATGACGTGAGCGAGGCGGGCGGCGTATTCGGAAGTGATCGCAACACCGTACACCTGGTAACCTCTACTGGCATTGAAAGCTGGCCGGAGATGAGCAAGCAGGATGTAGGCCGCAAACTTATGGAACGGCTGACAGAGCTGCTGACCCCGCAGCAAAAGGCGATGGAATGATCAGCGTTGCCATCAAACGCTTGCCTCATGCCGAAGACTTGCCGTTGCCTGCCTATGAAACCGCGGGGGCTGCCGGCATGGACCTTCGCGCGGCAGAGAACATGACATTGAAGCCGGGCACACGCGGCTTGATGCCGACCGGATTGTCGATTGCTTTGCCGCGAGGCTTCGAAGCGCAGGTGCGGCCACGCTCGGGGCTTGCGGTCAAGCATGGCGTCACCGTACTGAATGCTCCCGGCACCATCGATTGCGATTACCGCGGCGAGATCAAGGTGCCGCTGATCAATCATGGTGAGCAGGATTTCGTTATTGTCCGCGGTGACCGCATCGCCCAAATGGTCATCGCGCCCGTGACGCAGATTGACTGGCGTGAAACCCAGGAACTGGATGAGACCGCCCGCGGTACTGGCGGTTTTGGCTCTTCCGGACAGCGGTAATGGCGCTCTCCGCAGACGAAATCGAGCGTTATGCCCGGCACCTTGTGCTGCATGAGGTGGGAGGACCGGGCCAGAACAAGCTCAAGCAGGCGAGGGTCCTTGTGATCGGAGCAGGTGGGCTCGGCGCGCCCCTGCTCTATTATCTCGCCGCGGCTGGCGTTGGAACCATCGGGATCGTCGATCATGACAGCGTCAGCGTGTCGAACCTGCAACGCCAGATTATCCATACCACCGCACGGGTGGGCGTCGCCAAGACCTCAAGCGCAAGAGAAACCATGCAGGGGTTGAACCCGCATGTTAAGATCATCGAGCACAGCCTTCGTATCACGGCGGGGAATGCGCTCGAGATCATCTCTGACTATGATGTCGTGGCGGATGGCTGCGACAACTTCCCGACCCGTTATCTTGTCAGCGATGCCTGTTACTTCGCCGGGAAGACGCTGGTGTCTGCTGCCGTAGGCCAGTTCGACGGCCAGCTTTCAACTTTCAAGCCACATCAGACCGCGCCCGATGGCGCGCCCTGGCCCACCTACCGCTGCCTGATGGGCGAGCTGCCACCGCGCCGCCTGTTCCCGGCTTGCGAGGAAGCAGGCGTGCTCGGTGCACTGCCGGGAATTCTGGGATCGATGCAGGCCATGGAGGTCATCAAGGAGATTCTGGAAATTGGCGAGAGCCTCGCGGGCCGGCTCATCATGTATGATGCGCTGGCAAGCCGCTTTTATGAAACCAAGCTCTCCTGGAACCCCGATAATCCGCTGACTGGCCGAAATCCTGTCATCACTTCTCTGGTGGCGGGCAACTATGCCGATGCGCTCACGGCGACTTAAGATCTTCCGGGCGCGGCATGGAAATGATGTTGTAGCCTGAATCCACGTAGTGGATTTCGCCGGTCACGCCTCCTGACAAAGGTGACAAGAGATAGAGCCCCGCGCCGCCCACTTCCTCAAGCGTGATCGTGCGGCGTAGCGGTGCATGATCATGCTGGAAATTGAACATGGCACGGGCATCGCCGATGCCGGCCCCTGCCAGCGTGCGCATCGGCCCCGCCGAAATGGCATTCACCCGGATTCCCTGCGAGCCATAATCCGCCGCCAAATAGCGCACAGAGGATTCCAGCGCTGCCTTGGCCACACCCATCACGTTATAGTTCGGCATCACCCGCACAGAACCACCATAGGTCAGCGTCAGCAACGCACCGCCATTTGGCATCAATGCCGCAGCGCGCTTGGCGATCTCCGTAAAGGAGAAACACGAGATCACCATGGTGCGGATGAAGTTCTCCCGTGTGGTGTCAGCATACTTGCCCTTGAGTTCAGTCTTGTCCGAGAAGGCAATGGCATGCACCACGAAATCGATGTTGTCCCACCTGGTCTTCAGCGCGTCAAACACCGCGTTTACGGTACTGATATCCTCGACGTCGCAGGGCAGAAGGAAATCCGATCCGACCGATTCGGCCAGCGGCTTGACGCGGCGGCCAAACGCTTCGCCCTGATAGGTGAAGGCCAGCTTGGCACCGCTCTTGTGCAGTTGCTGGGCGATGCCCCACGCAATCGAATGATCATTGGCAACTCCCATGATCAGTCCGCGACGGCCCGCCATCAATGAATTTGTCATGGAGCGATCAGCCGTTGTAGCGCTGGAAAACCAGCGTCGCATTCGTGCCGCCGAAGCCGAAGCTATTCGACATCACGGTATCGATCCTGACGTCGTCGATGCGCTTGCGCACAATCGGCACATCGGCGAATTCCGGATCGATCTCCTCGATATTGGCGCTTTCGCAGATGAAATTGTTTCGCATCATCAGGATCGAATAGATCGCCTCCTGTGCTCCCACCGCCCCGAGCGAATGGCCAGTCAGCGACTTGGTGCCAGAGATTGGCGGGATGTTCTCCCCGAATACCGCCCGGATGGCCTCAATTTCCTTCTTGTCGCCAATCGGCGTCGAGGTCGCATGCGGGTTGATATAGTCGATATTGCCCACACCGCTCATTGCCTGCTTCATGCACCGGATCGCACCTTCGCCCGATGGCTGCACCATGTCATACCCATCCGAGGTTGCGCCATAACCCACGAGCTCTGCATAGATCCGCGCGCCGCGCGCCTTGGCGTGCTCAAGCTCTTCCAGCACCAAAGTTCCAGCGCCGCCGGCGATTACAAAACCGTCGCGGTTCTTGTCATAGGCGCGGGATGCTTTCGATGGCGTGTCATTGTATTTGCTCGACATGGCGCCCATCGCATCGAACAACACAGAGAGCGTCCAGTCCAGCTCCTCGCCGCCACCGGCGAACATTACATCCTGCTTTCCCCACTGGATCAGCTCGGCCGCATTGCCGATGCAATGGGCCGAAGTGGCGCATGCGGAAGAAATCGAATAGTTTACGCCGCGAATGCCGAAAGGCGTTGCCAGCGTCGCTGAATTGGTGCTGGACATGGCGGCCGGCACTGCGAAGGGTCCGACACGTTTCGGGCCCTTCTCACGGGTGGTGTCTGCGGCCTGCACGATGGTCCGGGTCGACGGACCGCCAGAGCCCATGATGATGCCGGTTCGGTCATTCTTGACATCGCCTTCCTCGAGTCCTGAATCGACGATAGCCTGCTGCATGGCGACAAAATTCCATGCGGCGCCATCTCCCATGAAGCGCCTGACGCGGCGGTCCACGGTTTCGAGATCGAAAGTGGGGGCGCCATGTACCTGGCTCCGGAAGCCAAGCTTCTCATAGCTGTCCGCCTTCACAATGCCGGATTTCGCCTCATAGAGCGAGTTCAAGACTTCCTGGACGTTGTTGCCGATACTCGACACAATGCCAAGTCCGGTAACCACAACTCGCCGCATCTTGCTTCCTTTCTCAGGCCGCGGGCTGGAACAGCCCGACTTTCATGTCGGTGACCTGGTAGACGGTTTCGCCATCCGCACGCATGACTCCATTGGAGACCGCCATCTTGAGCCGGCGAAGGATGAGACGGGTAATCTCGACTTCGTAAGTCACGCGCTTGACGACGGGGGTGACCATGCCGCTGAGCTTCACTTCGCCGACACCGAGCGCTCTTCCGCGGCCCGGTTCCCCCAGCCAGCCCAGGAAGAAGCCGGTCATCTGCCACAGCGCATCAAGGCCGAGGCAACCTGGCATCACCGGGTCACCCTTGAAATGACAGCCGAAGAACCAGAGATCAGGCCTGATATCGAACTCGGCCACCACCTTGCCGAGCCCGGCTGCCCCGCCTTCCTTGGAGATTTCGGTGATCCGGTCGAACATCAACATGGGCGGAAGCGGCAACTGGGCGTTTCCGGGCCCGAAAAGCTCACCCCGCCCGCAGGCCAGAAGATCGTCATAGCCGTAACTTGATCTTGGTTCGCTCATTCTGCCTCAAGCTTCGCACCGCGTCCGGCCAGACCGGAATTTTGCCTTTCCTATCACAGGGAAATAGCTGGTCCAAGTGCGCATTCCAGCACCCCAAGCCGCCCTCATGGAGCCAATATTGCGTTGCAAAAGCTATTTCGCGTATAAGAGATTTTGAGATGAGTGTTCAGAAGTCAGAACTGACTGAGCGGCTGCGGCTCGCCGGTCTGCGCCCGACCAGGCAAAGGCTTGCGCTGGCCGCGATTCTGTTCGGTGCGGGAGACCGGCATGTCAGCGCCGAATCCCTGCATCAGGAGGCCCACACCGCCGGGATCGGCGTGTCGCTGGCCACCGTCTACAACACGCTCAATCAATTCAAGGCCGCAGGCCTGCTGCGTGAGGTGGCTTTCGAAGGACACCGGACGTTTTTCGACACCAACACCTCGAACCATTTCCACTATTTCCTCGAGGACAGCGGCTTGCTGGTGGATATCGGAACCAGCGATATTGAACTCAAAGGCCTTCCGCCGCTTCCGCCAGCAACCGAGATCGACAGGGTCGACATCATCGTCCGGCTTCGAAAGACTTCAAGATAGCACTTTACGTTCCGCCGGTTTGACCCGACACCAGCCCGGCTTCCCAGCCCAAAATTGCCTGTTTGCGGGTCAGGCCCCAGTGATAGCCGCAAAGACCGCCGGACTTGCCGAGCACCCGGTGGCATGGCACCACGAATGAAATCGGGTTCCGTCCCACCGCTGTTCCAACAGCCCGGCTGGCCCGGGGATTGCCGAGATGGGTCGCGATGTCGGAATATGTCGTTGCCTGTCCGATTGGGACTTTGAGAAGGGTCTGCCATACCTGCGTTTCAAAGGCGGTACCAATAAACACGATCCGCAACGGCTGGTCCGTTTTCCAGAGCCCTGGATCGAAAATTCTGGCCACCCCCTCCCCCGTTGCCTCACGGTCCTCCACGAAATCAGCTTCCGGCCAGCGGCTCGTCATATCCGTGAAGCAGGAGGGTTCATCGCCAGGATCGGCAAAGGCGAGGCCACAGATACCCTGTTCCGTCATCATCAGCAGAACCCGGCCGAACGGACAGTCATGGAATCCATGACGGATCACCAAACCCTTGCCTTTGGCCTTATAGGCGCCGGGACTCATGCCCTCCAGACTGACGAACAAATCATGCAGGCGTCCGGGCCCGGAGAGCCCCACCTCATGGGCAGCATCCAGAACGCTCGCCGAGTCGCGCAACAGCCGCCGCGCATGATCGATGGTGATTGCCTGCAGAAAGGCTTTCGGACTCAAGCCCGCCCACCGCATGAACAGCCGTTGCAGATGAGCGGGGCTTAAGCCATTCCGCCGTGCAAGAGTCTCAAGCGAAGGTTGTTCCTGCCAATGCTCACGCAGGTAGGTCAGATTCTGGCGCACCAGTTCATAGTCGCGCGCCGCCTGGCTGAAGGACATCGTTTCGTTCATAAAGCCAATCTACCGGCCAAGGACCCCGACGCCCACCCGAAAGCTGATGTCAGATACGCGGGATGGCCAGTGCCGACCGCAGGGCGGCGGCAAGCGCCTTGCGTTCCTCGGGAGCCAGGAAATCACCCACGGCTATGCGGATCTGGCCGGACACCAGCGTCAGGCGGCCGATCAACTCACGTTCGCTGTCTTCTTCAAGCTCGACCCGCACCCACCGGCGCACAAAACGCTGCTGTTGCGGCGGCTGATTTTTCCGAAGACGGTCGAAGACCAGTTCATGCTCGGTGATGCTGATTTGCTCGACCTGACGAGCATCGGCGAAATTCGCCCTGAAAGCCCACCATACCAACAGCACGTCGAGCCCGGCAAAAGCCGCCACCGGCCATGCACCCACCACCATGAACAAGCCGCCAACCACCAGATTGATCAGAATCACGATACCCATGATCAACAGGAAGCCAGACTGCGTCAGGCTGCGGTGCGGCGTCAGCGTTGCCTGCCAGGCTTTGGTCTTGCTTGCGTCCACGGTCCGCTCTACCCCTTTCAGCGGTTGAGGGAACACGCAATTCATGGCCAAATCAACCCGTTTGAAGCCGGAGGAGGTGGCTGAGATGTTTCGCCGCTTCGAGGCCGCCAACCCGGAGCCGAAGGGCGAGCTCCATTATGCCAACCCCTATACCTTGCTCGTGGCCGTCGTGCTTTCCGCCCAGGCTACGGACGAAAGCGTCAACCGGGCAACCCAGCCGCTGTTCAGGATCGCCGATACCCCGGCCAAGATGCTGAAGCTGGGCGAGGACAAGGTGCGGGACGCGATCAAGACCATCGGCCTCTACCGCAACAAAGCCAAGAATGTGATCCTGCTGTCACGGCAGCTGATTGATAAGCATGGCGGGGAGGTTCCCGATGACCGCGATGCGCTGGAGGCCCTTCCGGGCGTTGGCCGCAAGACTGCGAACGTGGTACTCAACACGGCGTTCGGACATCCCACCATCGCGGTTGACACGCATCTGTTCCGTCTGGGCAACCGGACCGGCCTGGCGCCTGGCAAAACGCCCGCCGAGGTAGAAGCCAAGCTATTGAAAACAGTGCCAAAAACCTATGCTCCACAGGCCCACCATTGGCTGATCCTTCACGGCCGCTATGTCTGCAAGGCGCGCAAACCAGAATGCTGGCGCTGCCCTATCTCCGACCTCTGCCGTTTCAAGCCGAAGACGCCCGCACCGATTTGAAAAGATGGGTGAAATACGACGTTGCGAACAGCGGCACGGCCAGATTCACCCCTGGTATCAGCGATAGCGCGGCGGGTATCAGGCCCGCAAAAAAGATCGCAGGGCCGTTCTGCTTGCGCATCTCCCGCGCGTCGTCAGGTGGCATATGGCGCATGGCCACCATTTCAAAATACTCCCGGCCGATCAGATAGGCGTTGGCCGCCACCAGGGCGATGGCGCCAATACCGAGGAAGACCACCGGCAACACGGCGAGGTTCACGGCCAGAACCACCACGAAGAACTTGAGGGCGAACAGTATGGATTTGGCCAAGGGCGGCGCCGTGCCGGGAGGATCCCTGGGGTAATGCTGCTGCTCCACCAATTCAGCGATCCGGTCGAGGAAAAGCCCGGCGAAGGCCGCCGTGACCGGGCCCATCAGGAAGAAGAAGCCCACAAGAAGCGCCACGCCGAGCCCAACGCCAAGCAGTTCATCCGCCCATGGCCAGGAGAAATTGGTCAGCGTTACAAGAATGAACTGGGCCATGATCATCACTGCGACGAACAGGGCGAGGGTGAGCCCCAGCGCCTTGAACAAGATGCCACGGAATTGCGGCGAGAACAGATCGCCAACAGCCTGTACCAGTGCTTTAACCATGACGTCCCACCTAGCCAGCGAGGCTTGCCAGGGCAAGCGCTGTTCGCTAGGCCCAAATCTCAGCCTATCTGGAGATATTCATGGCGAATTCCAAGTTTGACGTGCTGTGTATCGGCAATGCCATCGTTGACGTTATCGCGCGTGTTGAGGAAGAGTTCGTCAGTCGCCAAGGGCTGGTAAAGGGGTCGATGAACCTGATCGACGAGGCCCGCGCCGCTGAACTCTACGCCGCCATGGGCCGTGCCACTGAGGTTTCAGGCGGTTCCGCCGCAAACACCGCAGCTGGCGTCGCCTCGTTGGGCGGCAGGGCCGCCTATTTCGGGAAGGTCAAGGCCGACCAGCTGGGCGCTATTTTCCAGCATGATCTCAGATCGCAGGGCGTATTCTTCGAAACGCCACCCGCCCACGCAGGACCCGCCACAGCCCAATCCTTCATTCTGGTCACGCCCGACAGCGAACGGACGATGAATACCTATCTCGGTGCCTGCGTGAACTTCAGCATCCATGACGTTGACAAGCATGTGGTGGAGGCTTCGGAGGTCACATACATGGAAGGCTATCTGTGGGACAGGCCGGAGGCCAAGGAAGCCTTCCGGCTGGCAGCACAGGTTGCACGCCAGGCGGGCCGCAAGACCGCGATCACGCTTTCAGACTCGTTTTGCGTGGAACGTCACCGCGACAGTTTTCTCGATCTGATCCGCAACGACATCGATATCGTCTTTGCCAATGAAGCGGAGATCGGTTCGCTCTATCAGACATCCGATTTCGACAGCGCGATGCGAGCCGTCGCCATGGACTGCCCCGTGGCGGTATTAACTCGCTCCGAAAAAGGTTGTGTTGTCGTTGCAGAGGGCCATCTCCAAGAGGTGCCAGCGCATCCCGTGGCACGGGTGTCCGACGTGACGGGTGCTGGGGATCTGTTCGCAGCCGGCTTCCTCCATGGCCTTACCAATGGCAAGCCACTCTATGGTTGCGCGCGGCTAGGTTCGCTCGCAGCGGCGGAAATCATATCCCATGTTGGCGCGCGGCCAGAGGTCGATCTTCGCGAGCTCGCTGAGGCAAACGGGCTTCTATAGTTTCCTCAGGAACACGCTGCGGATGAAGTGATCAGCGCCCTTGCGCAAGACGAGATCGGCGCGCGGCCGGGTGGGCAGGATGTTTTCCCGCAGATTCACGAGATTGATCGTCTCCCAGATGCGGGAAGCCGTCTCGTGCGTCTCCCGGTCCGAAAGCGTCGCATAGCGATGGAAATAAGATTTGGGATTACGGAACGCGCTGTCACGGAGCGTGAGAAACCGCTCGATATACCATCGCCGCAGGTCGTCAATGTCAGCATCGATGTAGATCGAGAAGTCGAAGAAGTCGGATGCGTTGGGAATGCCCCGGCCATCGCGTGGCGGACGGCCTGTCTGCAGAACATTGACACCCTCAACGATCAGGATGTCAGGCTGGTCGATCACGATGCGGTCGTCCTTGAGCACGTCATACGTCAGATGCGAATAGAGTGGTGCCGAAACATCGCGTCTGCCCGCCTTGATGTCCGAGAGAAACCGCAGGATGGCGGGAAGGTCATAACTTTCGGGAAATCCCTTGCGGGTCATCAGACCCTCGCGCTCAAGGATGGCATTGGGCAGCAGGAAGCCGTCGGTAGTGACGAGATCGACTTTCGGGTGCTTGGGCCAGCGCGCCAACAGCCGTTGAAGGATGCGCGCCGTGGTGCTCTTGCCTACAGCCACGCTGCCCGCCATGCCAATCACATATGGTACTTTACGCTCGGTAATGTGCAGGAAATTGTTTGTGGCCCGGAACAGGCCCTGGGTTGCCGCGACATAGAGATTGAGCAACCGTGACAGCGGCAAGTAAATCGCTTCCACTTCAGCCAGGTCGATACGGTCATTGAGACCGCGCAACTCGTCCAGGTCCTGTTGCGTGAGCGTCATCGGCGTATCGGCGCGGAGTGCGGCCCATTCCTCACGCGAGAACCGCCTGAACGGCGAGACCTCCTTGACCAGTTCTTCCATTGCTCTCAGCCTTCGCGCCGCGCTGCTTTTTCGGCAAGCCCGCCAATGCCCTGGCGCCGTTCGAGTTCCGCCATGACATCCACCAGAGGAACCTGTGCTGCTTCAAGCAGAACCAGCAGATGATAGAGGAGATCGGCGGACTCGGCCGCGATATTGGGCTTATTGCCCGCAACTGCGGCGAGGGCGGTTTCCACAGCTTCCTCACCCAGTTTCTTCGCGCATTTTTCAACGCCTTGCGAGATCAGCCTGGCGGTGTAGGACTTTTCAGGAGACGCCGCCTTCCTGGCCCCGATCTCCGTGGCGAGCGCACTGAGCACATCAAGCCTGTATTCACTCATGGTTTGCTCCTAGCACAGGCGCATGGGAATGCCATTGGCCGACAGATGCCGTTTGGCTTCGGCGATAGAATAGGTTCCGAAATGGAAGATCGAGGCGGCAAGCACGGCTGCCGCATGGCCGTCGCGTATGCCTCCGACGAGGTGATCGAGCGTCCCGGCGCCGCCGGAAGCAATGACCGGAACGGAAACCGCATCGGCCACCGCCCGGGTCAACTCGATATCAAAACCTTTGCCCGTTCCGTCACGATCCATGGAGGTCAATAGCAGCTCTCCAGCGCCCAGAGAAACCACTTCCGAAGCATAGCCAACGGCATCGATCCCCGTAGGCTTGCGGCCACCATGGGTGAAGATTTCCCATCTACCGGGGCCTGTCTGTTTGGCATCAATGGCAACGACCACACATTGTGATCCAAACTTCTCGGCGGCGAGCCTGATAAAGCCACGGTTCGCCACAGCCGCCGAGTTGACGGACACCTTGTCGGCGCCCGCCAGCAGCAGCTGCCGGATGTCCTCCAGTGTGCGAACACCGCCGCCAACCGTGAGCGGCATGAAACAGGCTTCGGCCGTGCGCTGGACCACATCCAGAATGATGCCCCGGTTCTCATGCGTGGCGGTGATGTCGAGAAAGCACAACTCATCGGCGCCAGCCTGGTCATAGGCCTTGGCGCTCTCGACGGGGTCACCCGCATCACGCAGATTGACGAAATTGACACCCTTCACCACGCGTCCATCCTTCACGTCGAGACAGGGAATGAGCCGCGCCTTCAACATGGCCGGACCTCACGCATCAGGCGCAGGGCTTTGGTCACATCGATCCGCCCATCATAGAGTGCCCGTCCAGTGATGGCGCCTTCAAGGAGACGGCAATCGGGCTCACACAGGCGGCGAATATCGTCCATCGACGCCAATCCGCCACTCGCAATCACGGGGATTGGAACTGCCCTTGCGAGGTCGAGCGTCGATTCGATATTGAGGCCCTTCAGAATGCCATCCCGGTCGATATCAGTGAAAATGATGGCAGAGACACCAGCATCAGCGAAATGCTTGGCAAGCTCGATCGCCGTCAGTTCCGAGGTCTCCGCCCAGCCCTCCACCGCCACCCGTCCGGCCCTGGCGTCGATACCCACGGCGATCCGCCCAGGAAACAGCTTGCAGGCCTCCCGCACCAGAACGGGCTGGCGCAGCGCCAGCGTGCCGAGAATGACCCGCCTGATGCCCTTCATGAGCCAAGCCTCGATCTGAGCGAGATCTCGGATGCCACCGCCCAGTTGAACCGGAAGCCGCGTCGCATCCAGAATTGCCTCAACCGCCCGCCCATTCACCGGCGATCCGGCAAAAGCACCATTTAGATCAACAAGATGCAGCCATTCAAAGCCCTGGGCCTCGAATGCCCTGGCCTGCCCGGCGGGGTCACTGTTGTAGACGGTGGCCTCACGCATGTCGCCAAGCTTCAGGCGTACGCACTGGCCGTCCTTCAGGTCGATGGCGGGAAACAGGATCATGGCCGCCAGCTGAGAAAATTCGCCAGAACCCGCAATCCGAGCGTCTGGCTCTTTTCGGGGTGAAACTGGGTGCCAGCGAGATTGTCACGCCCGACCATCGCGGCAAACGTCATGCCATGATCAGCCGTTGCCAAGACATCGGCCTGATCCTGCGCATCGAAATGATAGGAGTGCACGAAATAGGCGTGAAGCCCTTGTTCGCCCAATGGAATATCCGCCAACAGCGGATGCGGCTTGCGTGGCGTGAGCGTGTTCCAGCCCATGTGAGGGATCTTGAAGGTTGTGTCACGCGGCACGACGCGTTTCACGTCGCCCGCTATCCAGCCGAAGCCTTCGGTGACCTCATGCTCAAGCCCGCGAGACGCCATGAGCTGCATGCCAACACAGATGCCGAGAAACGGTTTGCCTCTCCGGATGACCTGTTCCTGCACACAATCCCATAGTCCCGGCACAGCCATCAGGCCGTCATGGCAGTCCTTGAAGGCGCCAACGCCAGGAAGCACGATCCGCTCGGCGCGGCGCAACAATTCCGGATCGGCGGTGACGGCAACCGGCATCGTATGGCCGCTGTCACGGGCCGCCCGTTCAACAGCCTTAGCGGCGGAATGCAGGTTGCCCGAACCATAATCGACAATAGCAACGCTCATCAGCGGCGCTCACACATTGCCGAAAATGCCAAGCGTATCTGTTGGCTCAGCGCGCAGCCGCGCAGGGCCAGGTTTGCGATCTTGCTCCGGCGACCGTAGCCCAGAGAAATAAGCCAATTCCGCAGCCTCACGGCTACCCGCGGCAATCAACGCCACATGGCGATAGCCAGCGCGTTCGAGCGAAAACATGCGAAGCTGTTGCGCTTCAAAGCCCAGGAGAATCCCCAGCCCAAACTGAATTACCGACACGGCGGCAGGGTCGACAAGTCTGAGGCTCAGCGCCACCGAAAGGCCTGCAAATACCATAAACACCAGCGCTGCAACGACCCAGAGCCGATGCCACAAGGCCCACAACAGCGTGAAGAAGAAGGCAGCCCACGAGAAACCTTCGGGAATGAAGACATTCTCATCCAGCTTGCCGTGGGGCGGCTCAAAAACGGCGTAGACAGCCATCAGCCCGCCAGCGATCCCTTGGTTGAGGGAATCTTGTTCTTCTGCCGCGGATCGATTTCCACTGCCTCGCGCAACGCCCGCGCCAGCGCCTTGAAACAGGATTCTGCAACATGGTGATTGCTGTCGGCATAAAGGGTCTCGATGTGCAACGTCACGCCGGCATTCATCGCAAATGCCTGAAACCACTCACGCACCAGTTCCGCATCAAAGTCGCCAATCTTGGGCGCGGTGAACGCCACCTTCCAAAAAAGGAAAGGACGGCCCGATACATCGATCGCCGCCCGGGTAAGTGTGCCGTCCATCGGCAGATACAGGCTTGCATATCGGCGGATCCCCTTGCGGTCACCCAGAGCCTCGGCCACTGCCTTGCCAATGACGATCCCGGAATCCTCCACGGTATGGTGAGCGTCGATGTGAAGGTCGCCATCGGCTCTCAACGAGAGATCAATCAGCGAATGGCGCGCCAGCTGTTCCAGCATGTGGTCAAGGAAGCCAACGCCGGTCCTGACGTCATAGTCACCCTCGCCATCGATTTTGATGGTGGCGGAAATCTGGGTTTCCGTGGTTTTCCGGTTGATTGTGGCTTTGCGCATGTCGCGGATTTCCAATGACGACTGTGGGCTCTTAGCAGATGCAAAAGGAAATCGCCAAGCCTGGCTTTTCTTTGTGTCCATGACCCCCTACATAAGCCACGCTGAAGATTAGAGCATTTTTCTTTTAGACGTCACCATATCCTGCGGCTCTGAAGTAGTTTGAGCATTCTTGTGGTTGGAAGTCCTGAAGTATGATCCCGATTCTTTGGCAGGTCGCTTCGATGGTTCTTTCCTTGGCTTTTCTCAGCA
>NZ_JBJTER010000077.1:0-6467 GCF_046093005.1 Aestuariivirga sp. | reverse complement strand
CAGCTGCCGGGCGAGCCTCATGGCGCCGCCCACATTGACCCCCGTCGAGCCACCCATGCACAGGCCCTCGTGCTGCAGCAGGTCGAAGGCAATGGGGATCGCCTCCTCGTCGGGGATCTGGAAGGCGTCGTCGACGATGGCGCCCTCGAGATTGGCGGTGATGCGGCCCTGGCCGATGCCTTCGGTGATGGAGGAGCCCTCCGCCTTCAGCTCGCCGGGCTTGTAATAGTTGTAGAGCGCGGCCCCCATCGGATCCGCCAGCGCGATCTTGATGTTCCGGTTACGGTCCTTCAACCCCATGGACACGCCGGCCAGCGTGCCGCCGGAGCCGACGGCGGCCACGAAGGCATCGACCTTGCCCTCCGTCTGGGCCCAGATCTCGGGCGCCGTCGTCTCGATGTGCGACTGGCGGTTGGCAACGTTGTCGAACTGGTTGGCCCAGACCGCACCCATGGCGGCGGCGAGGCGGCCCGAATACTTCACGTAATTGTTGGGGTTCTTGTAGGGGACGGCGGGCACTTCCACGAGCTCGGCGCCGAGCTGGCGGAGCGCGTCCTTCTTCTCCTGGGACTGGGTGACAGGAATGACGATGACGGTGCGGAAGCCCATGGCATTGGCCACGACCGTGAGGCCGATGCCGGTGTTGCCGGCGGTGCCCTCGACGATGGTGCCGCCGGGCTTCAGCTCGCCCCGCGCAATGGCGTCACGGATGATGAACAGCGCGGCGCGGTCCTTCACCGACTGGCCGGGGTTCATGAATTCGGCCTTGCCCAGAATGGTGCAGCCGGTGAGTTCCGAGGCCTTGCGCAGCTTGATGAGCGGCGTATTGCCGATGGCGGCGATGACGTCTTGCTTGATATCCATGGCGCTAGACATGCCCCATCGATGCCGGGTCCGTCAAATGCCGCCAATTGAAAAGGGCGCCGGACCTGCTCAGTAGCAGGGCGGATAGGGATAGTAGCCGCAGGCCGGCGGCGGATAGGCCGGCGCGCCGTACCAGCCGTGGCGGCCATGCACCACAACGCCATCGGGCAGCACCGCGCACGGGTCGATGAACGGCGCGGCGGGGCCCTTGGCGAAGCTGTGCTTGCCGTCGCCCCAGCGGGCCATGAACATATCCATGACGCGTCTGCTTGCCGTCCGCGGCCCCCCTACGGCGCAGCGCTGGCTGCGCTGGCAATTGAGCGCAAGCGCACGAAAGACACCCTGGTGGATCAGGTCTGCCAGTGGAACGGTCTTTCGCGGTTGAAGACGCGCCGTTCCAGGAATTCATCTTTCCGTCATGTGGCGCATGTCACGACAGGGGTCTGTTGGGCGTAGGCTCGCTTTGGAACCTCAACAGCTTGTCCCGAGGCTGGTCGAGCCGGCCGGGATGATCCGCCGCAACGGGGGCCTCAGGGCAGCGACCTGGCGCGCAGCCAGGCGATCACATCGGCCGCGCTGCGGTCTGGCGGGAACACCGGATAGAACACCTGCGTGATCTTGCCGTTTTCGATGATCAACGTCATGCGCTTGATCAGCCTGCGCCCGCCGGCTTCAAACAACGGCAGCGATAGCGCATGCGCCAGGGAAAGCCCCGCGTCCGACAGCAGCGCAAACGGCAGGTGCAGGCGCTCAGCGGCCTCGCGCTGATAGGCGGTGTCCTGTGTCGACAGGCCGAACAGCTGGGTGACGCCAAGCGCCGTCAGCTCCGTGAAGTGATCACGGAACGCACAGGACTGCGGCGTGCAGCCCCGCGCCCCCGGGATCATGTCCCAGCCATCCGGCAGCGGCGTATCCGGGCGCCCGGTCATGGGGTAGACGTAGACGACGGTCAGCCCGGCAAGCGCCGACAAATCGACGGTCGTCCCGTCGGTCGCCTGCAGGGACAGCCGGGGCACCCGCGCGCCGGCCAGGTGCTTCGCCGCGCCATCGTCAACCGGCACGGGCAGGGTCGACCAGTCGACTTCGAACAACTTCGTCATGCCACCGCTTAGTTAGGGGCAATCCGGCAGGGAGGCAAGCCCGGGCGCCAGTTCAACTCCATCCTCATGAGCTATCTCTCAGGTGGCTCATGAGCCGCTGGGTATCCGTACCCAAGGCGGGTCGTGGCGGGGCATCTTGCCTCTATTCATCGCGGAAAGCGGCGTAAATCCAACCCGCGGCGCGGCACAGGACATAAATCACAGCCGGAATGCCCAGAACCACGCCCGATACGCCAATCCAATCGGTTTCCCTGATACTGAGCGGACCCAAGCTCAAGATCAGGATAGCCATAAAGGAAAATGCAAGGAAAACTCCCGCACCGTGAAACCTGCGATGAATGCCGTGGCGGCGCGGAGAGCTCATGCCGCCACGCGCTCAAGCCGACGGGCCGCGAACGCGCTTATAGCCTTGCGTTGAACCTCAATGCCCAGTCCCGGTTTTCCTGCGCCATGGGGTGCAACCCGAATGCAGGCAAGGACGCGGTGGCCGGCCGGCATGGCGGTGGTTTTCTCCTCGATATTCCCAAATCCTTATGCGCTTGCATGGAAGCTTTACAAGTGCCAGTTTGGAACATCAGGCGTTTGCCGCCACGTCCTTGGCCATATCTGACGTTGCCTGACAAGGCTGAAGGCCCCCCACAAACGCTGTTCGGGCTGAAACACACTGGAGGCTGGAAAAAGCTGCCGGCGGCCGGAGAAACCGGGGCGCGCCGTGGTCTTGCAATATGCGCGTTGCCGAAAAATTTTGCTTCGGGCTGACCCCACGCATGCCATCGGCCGGTAGACGAAAGGGCTGCGGGTTTGCCCCGTGTCCGTAAGTCCGGGAGGAAACAGCGCCACGCTGATCGCAAGAACAGCAAGGCGGCACTTCCGTTGTAGCATGCGCACCGCGCAGCCTTGACTGAGAAGAATTGAGGTGAGGCGCCGGAATGGCTCAGCAATGCGCCGGGCCTATCCGCCTGCTATCTGGCATTCACCACCACGGGCCGCGACCAGTCGCGCTGGCGTTGTGCCGAAACGCCAGCGCCGATGCCTTCGATGAAGCCTTCCACGAAGCAGGTGGCCGGGCGCTCCAGAATGTCCCGCGCGGTGCCGGCCTGCACGATTTGCCCGAGATCAAGAATGGCGATCCGGTCCGCGAGTTCGAAGGCCTCGTCCTGGTCATGGGTTACGAACAGCGTGGTGTGCCCGGTGCGCTGGTGCAGCTCTTTCAGCCATTTGCGCAGGTCCTTGCGCACCCGGGCGTCGAGCGCGCCGAACGGCTCGTCCAGCAGCAGCACGCGCGGCTCGATGGCCAGTGCGCGGGCGAGCGCCACGCGCTGGCGCTGGCCGCCGGACAGCTGCGTGGGATAGCGGCTTTCCAGTCCGTCGAGCTGCACAAGTGCCAGAAGCTCCAGTACTTTCGATTTGATCGCGGTTTCGGAAGGCCTGCTCATGCGCGGCCGCGCCCTGAGCCCGAAGGCGATATTGTCGAACACCGTCATGTGCCGGAACAGCGCGTAATGCTGGAAGACGAAACCGATGCGGCGTTCGCGCAGGCTCAGTGAATTGGCGTCGATGTCTCCGAAATAGACATGGCCCGCATCCGGCTGCTCCAGCCCCGCCACGGCGCGCAGCAGCGTGGTCTTGCCGGAGCCCGAGGGCCCGAGGAGTGCCACGAGTTCGCCCGCCGCCACATCGAGCGATACGCCTTTCAGGGCCGGGTAGCGGCCAAAGTTTTTTTCGAGGTTTCTGATATGCACGGGAACGGACATCGGTTTCTCCTCCAAATCAGTGGCGGCGCCCGGCGGCGAGTTCGCCGGCAAAGCGCCATTCGAGCAGGCTCTTGGCGATGAGGGTAAGAAGCGCAAGGCCCGCCAGCAGCGAGGCCACCGCGAAAGCAGCGGTGAAATTATACTCGTTATAGAGGATCTCGACCTGCAACGGCATGGTGTTTGTCAGTCCGCGGATATGGCCTGAGACGACGGAGACCGCGCCGAACTCGCCCATGGCGCGGGCGTTACACAGGAGCACGCCATAGAGGAGCGCCCATTTCACATTGGGGAGCGTCACATGAAAGAACGTGTACCAGCCAGATGCGCCGAGCGTGAGTGCGGCTTCTTCCTCGGCGGTTCCTTGCGCCTGCATCAGCGGAATCAATTCGCGCGCCACGAAGGGAAAAGTGACGAGGATCGTGGCCAGCACGATCCCCGGCACCGCGAAGATGATCTCGATGCCGTTCGCGGTCAGCCATGGTCCCAGCCAGCCATGGGCGCCGAACAGCAGCACATACACGAGGCCGGAGATGACAGGCGAGATCGAGAATGGCAGGTCGATCAGTGTCAGCAGCAGGTTCTTGCCCCGGAACGTGAACTTGGCTATGGCCCAGGAGGCCGCCAGCCCGACGATGGCGTTCACCGGAACGGCGATGGCAGCGACGAGCAGCGTAAGGCGGATCGCCGCCTGGGTGTCCGGCTCCGCGAAGCTGGCGACGAACACCTCCACACCCTTGCGGAACGCCTCGGCGAACACGGTGATGAGCGGCAGAAACAGGATTGCCACCAGAAACAGGATGGCGGTCCCGATCAGCAGCAGGCGGGTGAGCGGGGTTTCGCTGGTGGCGCGCGCTGGCGTGTGCGCAAGCGGCAGCAGGCGGTCAGACATTGCCATATTTCTTGCGGCTCCATGCTTGCAGGACGTTGATCAGGAACAGCAGCGCGAAGGAGATGGCCAGCATCACGGTGGCGATCACCGTGGCCCCGCCATAGTCGAATTCCTCGAGCTTGATGACAATCAGCAGCGGCGCGATCTCCGAGACCATGGGAATGTTGCCGGCGATGAAGATCACCGAGCCGTATTCGCCAACGCCGCGGGCGAAGGCGAGTGCAAAGCCTGTCAGCAGCGCGGGATAGACATGTGGCAGCACCACCTGGAACACGGTCCGCGCGCGCGACGCGCCGAGCAGGGCGGCGGCCTCCTCGATCTCCTGTTCGACCTCCTCCAGCACCGGCTGCACGGTGCGCACCACGAAGGGCAGCCCGATGAAAATCAGCGCGATGGTGATGCCAATTGGCGTATAGGCGATCTTGAACCCCAGCGCCTGGGCGATGGAGCCGATGAGTCCATTGGGCGCATAGATCGCCGCCATGGCGATGCCGGCCACGGCGGTGGGGAGTGCGAAAGGAAGGTCCACCGCCGCGTCGATGATGCGGCGGCCGGGAAAGCGGTAGCGCACCAGCACCCAGGCAATCAGCAATCCGAATACGGCGTTGACCGCTGCCGCGAACAGCGCCGTGCCGAAGGATAACCGCAGTGCCGCCAGCGTGCGCGGGTCGGTGGCGATCTCGAAGAACGCCTGAGGCCCGATCGACAAGGCGCGCAGGACCAGGGCGGCGAGCGGGAGCAGCACGATCAGGCTGAGCGCGCTGAGCGTCAGCCCAAGCGCCAGCCCGAAACCCGGGATGACGCTTGGGCTTCGGAGCCTCGGGAGGAGGGCCGCGGGCATCTCAGTTGGGGCGTTTGCCGCTCTGATCAGGCGCGGGGGCAGTCAGCGCGCAGCGGGTTGGGAGAAGCATGGGATGAACCTCCGTGTCTGAACTTGTACACCGAATACTATACGGGATTGATAGACAATCAAGTGAAATTGTTCGCTTTGCCGAACAAAATGTTCTTTTAAATGAAATCAGGTGCTTAGTATCACGCCTTCCGCATCCACCGCGGCGCGCATCACTTCCGCGAGCGTTGTCGTCTCAAGCGCGGAGAGATATTGCGCATAGGCCTTGGAGAAGGCGATTCTCACTTCGCAATGGGCCTCATCCCGGCAGTCTTCGCAGCGCCGGTAGGCGGTACGCGACAGGCAGGGCAGCGGCGCGATGGGGCCGTCGATGGCCCGCAGCAGGGGTCCGATGGCAATGGTGTCCGCCGGTTTCAGCAACTCATAGCCGCCGTCGCGGCCGCGGCGGCTGGTAACATAGCCTGCGTTCTTCAGGGCCAGCAGGATCTGCTCCAGGAACTTGCGTGGCAGCTTCTCCTGCTCGCACAGCTGGCGAATTTGCAGGCCCTCGCCCGGCCTGGCGCGGGCCAGGGCCACCATCGCCTTGAAGGCATAGCGCGCGCGCTGGGAAATCATCCGGGCAGACATAATCGTTGATCGGCCATCAATGCAAGCGGGTGGCGGGATTTCAATGCTTGCCCCGGCCGTAATGCCGGTGTTATGGACAATCGCCAATCCCAGAGCGAGTCCCTTGCCTTCGAGAGGTTGGCCCATGCCGCGCCCGATCCCGGAATTTCTTACCTTTGACGATGTGCTGATGAAGCCCGGCGCCTCTTCCGTGCTGCCCGCACAGGTCAAGACGGCCACGCGACTCACGCGCTCGATCAGGCTCTCCATTCCCATCATCTCGGCCGCCATGGACACGGTGACGGAAGCCCGCCTCGCCATCGCCATGGCGCAGGCCGGCGGGCTTGGCATCATCCACAAGAACCTGGAGCCGCATGAGCAGGCTGAGCATGTCCGGCAGGTCA
>NZ_JBJTER010000076.1:0-10710 GCF_046093005.1 Aestuariivirga sp. | reverse complement strand
TCAGTTCGGTGCGGGCTACCGCACCTACATCATCGCCGCCGTGCTCGTGCTGGTGGTCATCGTCGAGAAGGGCCTCGGCATCGATGTGCCGGGCGTCGATGTCGGTTCCGACTGGCTCACCCACATCCTCGCCGCGCTCGGCCTCGGCACGCTGCGGGCCGGGATCACCGGGGTGAACAAGTGACCGGCTGGATCGCCCTTGCCCTCATCGTCGCGGTGGTCATCGCCACCGCGGCGATCTTCGCCGCTGGCCGCAAAGCGGGCGCCGCCGCCGAGGCGGCGAAAGCCCGAGAGGCCGAACTCAAATCTCAGAAGGAAGCCTCCGATGCTAAAGGCCGGATGCTCGAAGCAGGCGCTGCCGCTCCTCGTGATCGCGACGCTCTCGCTGACCGCCTGCGCGACGGCACCTTCTAGCCCGTCGGTGGTTTGCCCGCCGGTCGCGGCCTACGACCGCGCGTTCCAGGCGTGGCTTGCCGACGAAATCCTGCGCCTGCCACCCGGCGCGGCGCTGGACCGGGCGATGTTGGACTATGCCCGCCTGCGCGATCAGGCGCGGGCTTGCCTGGCTTAGCTCAAGCTCGCGGACCAAGTGCAAGATGCTCGTCCGCGATCGCGGCGAGCAGCGGTTGGTCGTGACTGATCAGGACAAGGCCGAGCCCCTGTTGATCGGCGGTTGCCCGCAGCAGCCGCATCGTTTCACGTTGAACGACCGGGTCGAGCCGCGATGTCGGTTCATCGGCGACAATCGCTACTGGATCGAGAAGGAGGATGCGTGCCAGCGCGAGCCGCTGGGCCTCGCCGCCGGAAACCTCGCAGGGGCGACGGTTCATCAGCCGATGATTGACCTTCAACCTGTCCAGCAGCGGCGGCAGATCGCGTGCGACCGAGAGGCCGGACTTGACGTCTTCCAGCGCCAGGAACTGGCGGGCAAAGGTCAGGTGCGGCACGAAGGCAGTGATCGGATCCTGATGGAGCTTTTGGTAGCGCTGCCGCCGCGAGCGGATCGCGGCTGGCTGTGCCACGATATCTACCCCACCCCAATCTACGCTACCGGCGAGTGGTCGCCGAAGGCCGAGCAGGATGTCGCCGAGCGTGCTCTTGCCGCTGCCGCTCGGCCCCGAAATCGCCAGAACGCCGCCCCGCGGCACGTGCAAGTCGAGGCCCTCGAAGAGCATTGCGCCCTTTGGCCAGCCGAAGGCGAGACCGTGCGCCGACAAGGCAAGGCTCGTCATGTCGCAGCAGCGGTGGCAGCGTGACCAATGGCGCGGATCGGCCGCTAGCCATGTTCGGGCGTAGTCGCTTTGGGGCTCAGACAGGAGTCCTGCACTCGGGCCATGCTCTATTACCTGGCCATTCCGAACAATCGCCAGTTCTCCAGGAAGCTCCTCTGCGAGCCTGCGATCATGGGTGATGACGAGCAGGCTGCGTCCAGCGGCCGAAAGGCGCTTGAGTGCGGCGATTGCCTGAGTGACGCGGTCGGCGTCCAAACCCTTGGTCGGCTCATCAGCAACAATGATCGGCGCGCCGACGCCCAGCGCCGAGGCCACCAGCACCCTTTGAGCCATGCCGCCAGATAGCGTGAATGGGTAGGCGTCTGCCGTCGAACCAGGCAAATCGAAAGCCGCGAGTGCGGGCTTGATGGCCTCCTCTTGGAGGCCTGCCAGCGCCATCTGCCGCCGCACGCGCATGGTCGGATCGAGCGCAGCGGATGGCTCCTGCGGGATCAACATGATCTGCTCGCGCCACAGCGCGGCGAGGCGTTTCGGTTCGCTCGCAGGAATCGGCTCGTGGCCACCGACCTTAATGTCTCCCGAGACGGACAAGCCGGAGGGCAGGAGGCCGAACACGGCCTGCGCGATCAAACTCTTGCCGCTGCCGGTTTCGCCGATGAGCGTCAGAACGCCCCCGCGCGGCACTGACAGCGACACGTCATCAACAAGAGCAGCGCCGCTTCTGTCGTGGATCGAGAGATGGGCGATCGTGAGGGCGGCTTCGGTCATTGCGCACGACCCGTTGTATTTGAAGCAAGCGTTCGGCCTGCCAAAGTCAGGGTCAGCACCGACACAAAGATCATCACGCAAGGCGCGGCCATCTGGACGAAGCCCTCGGCGAGGAAGGGCAGCAGCTCGTTGATCATCGCGCCCCATTCGGGTGTGGGAGGCTTCAGACCAAGCCCGAGGAAACCAAGTGCCGAGATCGACATGATGGCCTGCCCGACGCCGAGCGTCGCCAATGGCATCACCGCGCGCAGCACGGACGGAAGCACATGGCGGGTGAGGATAGTCCGCTCCGGGAAACCCGCGAGGCGCGCGGCCTCGACGTGGCCTTCCCGGAGAACGCTCGTGGCCACTGCCTCGGTCATGCGGGCGTATTGTGGCCAGAGCGCCAGCTTGAGCCCGATCAGCATCGGCCAGATGCCGCCACCGAGGAACCCGGCAAACAGGAGCGCCAGCAGCAGGCCTGGGAAGGCGAGCATCAGGTCGGCAAGACGCATGATCAGCGCCCTGATAAACGCGCCGCCATTGGCCGCGATTAATCCGAGCGCGATGCCCACGCTGGACGCCAGCGCCACGCAGAGCACGGCAAGGCCCAGCGAATGCGGCGCGCCAGCCAGGATACGCGAAAGAATGTCGCGTCCAACATGATCGGTGCCGAGCAGGTGAGTGATGCTTGGGGCCTCCATGACCCGCATCAGATCCTGCGCATTCGGATCCAGTGGCGCCAGGAATGGTCCGGTCAGAGCGAGGCCAGCCAGCGCCAGCAGTGGCCAGATGGAAGCCGGCACGCTCCGCTCCCGAGCTGGCTGAAGAACCATGCTCATGCGCGCGCCTCCGCAAGACCACGCGGGTCGAGCCAGAGGCGCACAAGGTCTGCCATCAGACTGACGACGGCGAAGGCGAAGCCAACGATGAGGCCTGCCCCCATGATGATCGGCACATCGCGCGCAATCAGCGCCTTGACGAGCAGTTCGCCGAGGCCCGGGCAGTTGAACAGGGTCTCGATGACCACGAAACCGTCGATGACGAAGGCGAATTGCAACGCGGCGTAGGTGACGACGGGAATTGCCGCGTTGCGGACGCCGTGATGGCGGAAGGCGGCGGCCGTGGTCAGCCCCTTCACCCGCGCATAGGTCATAAAGAAGGCCGAGCGCACCTCGACCACGGCGTTGCGGATCACGGGAATCGAGAAGGCGACGAGCGAGAGCGCCAGCGTGAAGGCCGGCAGGACCATGTGCGCGCCCGTCCGGAAGCCGGCTGGCGGCAGCCAGCGCAGGGTTAGCGCAAAGAGCGTGATCAGCCCGATGCCGACCAGGAAGCTGGGCAGCGAGGCGAGCGTCACAGCCAGCGCGTCGGTCGCACGGTCGATCATGCCGCCCGGCCTGAATCCGGCCAGGATGCCAAGTGGCAAGGCGATCAAGTAGGAGAGCAGCCAGCCGATCAGGCCGAGCTGGAGCGTGAACCGGGCATGATAAGCCAGCTCCTCGGTGACGGGCTTGCCAGACAGCAGCGAACGGCCGAGATCGCCTTGGGCGAGGTTCCCCATCCACTGGCCGTACTGAACGATCAGCGGCCGATCGAGCCCTTCCTCGCGGCGGATACGATCGGCTGTCTCGGGCGTCACCCGTTCATCGCCGACCCGGGCTGCCGCGACCCGGAGCGCGAGGTCGCCCGGCAGCGCATGCACGAACGCGAAGCAGAGCGAGGCGAGCACCGCTGCCGTCGCCAGCGCTTGGCCGATCCGAAGCATGATGACGCGCAGGACAGCGTTCATGCCTGCAAAACCTTGAGCCGCGTGCCGATCCGGTCGGCGAAGGCGACGCCGGCCGCCGCGATCACGATGAGCAGCGCGCCGAGCAGGCTGATCGGCTCCGGCCAGAGCGCGAAAACGGCGAGGTCGAACAAGATGGCCCAGATCATCGCCGTGTACTCGAACGGCGCCAGCGTCGACACCGGCGCGCGGGCGACGGCTTCCGTCATCGCGATATGTGCGAAGCCGCCGAAGAGGCCGGAGGCGATCAGCGCGAGGAGCGCCGTCTGCCCGACATCGGCCCAGCCGATTGGCCAGGTCGCAAGCCCGCAGGCCGCGCAGACCACCGCGAAATAAAAGGCGATCGCCGCCGGCGCTTCAGTCGCGGTCAGGCGTTTGATCTCGGTCTTGGCGAGCGCGGTGGTTGCGGCGCAGGCGAGCCCAGCGCCCACGCCGATCAGCGTGCCGACCGCGAGTTCCGGCCCCACCATTGCCGGCCAGAGCATCAGCCCGACGCCGAGGAAGCCGAGAAGCGTCGCAGCGACCACGATGATCCCAGGCCGCTCGCCGAGCAGCGCTACCGCGATCGGCACCACAATCAATGGCGCGAGGAAGGATAGCGCCGTCGCCAGCGCCAACGGCAGATGGGCGATCGACAGAAACGAGAAGAACATCGCCGCGCAGCCATAGAGGCTGCGCTTGACGTGCCCCAGCGGCCGTGCGGTCTTGAGTCCATGGCGAAGTTGGCTGCGCCAGGCGAGATAGACGAGGATCGGCACGAGTGCGACCGCGCTGCGCCAGAACACGATCTGGCCGACCGGAGCCTCCACCGGGGCGATCCGCACCGACAGGCTCATCAGCGAGAAGAACAACGTCGCCAGAAGGCGCAAGCCGATGCCTGCGCCGACTGAGCCCGATGATGCCGCTGATGCGCTCAAGGTCCGCCCGTCCCCGTCAGTTCAAGCTGACTTTGTGCAGCATGTAGCGCATCTCGTACGGGTCGATGACGAGGCCCCGGACGCGCCGATTGACCGCGACCGTGTGCTCAAACCACGCAACGGCCGCGACGGGGACCTCATCCTGAATAATCTTCAGGATCTCGCGCCGGAGCGTGGCCTTGCGGCTCTCGTCGAAGCTCTGGACATATTCGTCCGTCAGCGCCTTGATGTGGTCACGGCCGGGCCAGTTGAGCGTGCCCCAGGTCGAGCGCTCGCGGGTGAAATCGGGGATGATGGTGGCGATGACCTCCGGCACGTTGACATAGGTGCGCGCGAACATCGTCATCTGCATCGTGCCGGCCTGGATGGCGGCGGGGATCGCCGCCGACGGGCCCGGCTCGACAGCGAGCTCCATGCCGATCGCCTTGAGCTGCGCCTGCATCGCCGTACCCATCACGGTGAGCTCGGGGCGGTTGGCGATGGTCAGCATTGTGGCGGCCAAGCGCACGCCGTCCTTGGCGCGCACGCCATCGGTCCCGCGCACCCAGCCAGCCTGATCGAGGAGTGCGTTGGCGCCGGATACGTCGAAGGGATAGGCCGGCAGCGTCGCGTCATGCCAGTCCGGCACGGCTTCCGGGAGCAGCTGGGTCGCGGCCGAGCCCGGATGACGCAGGACCGCCGCCGCGATGCCGCGGCGATCGATGGCCATGTTGATCGCGCGGCGCACGCGCACATCAGCGAACTGCGGCAGGCCGGAATTGAACGCCATCGCCCTCACGCGGGGGATGGTGAGGCTCTCGACCTTCATCTGGCCGGCGGCATCGATGCGCGGCGTCGCGGCCGGCACGGTGGTGAAGATGATGTCCTGATCGCCAGCGATAGAGACATTGGTGCGCGTGTCACCGTTGGGAATGGCGGTGTAGCGGGCGCGGGCAACCTTTGGCTTCTCGCCCCAGTAGCGGTCGAAGCGTTCAAGCTCGAGCACCGTCTTGCCGTCGATCGCTGTGATGCGGAACGGGCCGGTGGCGATGACGCGGGAGACCCTACCATCCGCCCCCCATGAGGCCGGTGCGAGAACGACGGAAGCATAATCCACCAGCACCGCCGGCAGTTGGCTGAACGGGGTCTTTGTCTTGAGAACCAGCGTGTCGCCTTCGGTCGAGAGGCTGTCGACGGGGATCTGCTGCATGCTTTCGCCGGCGAGCGAACGCCTGAGGCTCGCCGCCGCCGCCTCCGCCGTCACCGGCGTGCCGTCGTGAAAGACGACGCCCGCACGGACCTTGAACCGCCACGTGAGTTTATCGTCGCTCACGCTCCAGCTCTCGGCGATGCCGCCGACCAGCTTGCCATCGGGCTCGACCATCACCAGCGTCTCGGCGATCTGCATCCGGGCCATGATGTAGCCGGTGTCGGTCGGCTCGTTGGAGGTCCATTCCCAGGGCGAAGCGACGCGCAGGACGCCCGCTTCTTGAGCGAAGGACTGCGATGGCAAGGCTGCGGCAGCGACAGCCGATGCCGTCAATGCGAGCGCCGAGCGGCGCGTGATCGAGAGTTTTTCGGTCATGAGAATCCCCGGACTGTTTGGCTGTGGTGATCAGGTGGCTTGGACAGCTGCGGGCCGGTGCTCGACCTGTCGCGCTCCAGTTGTGAGCGGTGGCACCCGGCCGAGAATACCGGCTTGCAGGACTTCAGGTCGCTCGAAGCGTTCCAGAAAGCCGTCCGGCTTCGCGCAATAGAGGGCGAAGGCGTCCAGCACGGCAGGCCCGTCGCGCGCAGGGTCGAGATCGCCGAACAGATAGGTGAAGCGGCCTTGTCCGGAGAAAGCCACGACGCAGGGCCGCTTGCACTGGCTCATGCAGCGGACATCGCGAAGCACCTCCAGATCGATACCCCGCCGCAACGCCTCCGCTTCGATCGCATCGGCGAGATCGGCTCCGGGGCGACGCGCATCGGCGTTTCCCAGCCAGCCCTCGGGCCTGCAGCGAAAACAGATGGACAGGCAGGCGTCTTTGGCGGCATCTTTCACGCTCATGCCGCCTGCCGCTCCCAGTTCGGGAAAGGATCGGGCAGATGCCTCCACGCGTCTGGCGTGAAGCGGTCGACCATGCCCGTGAGCGCCGCATCCAGTTCGGCACGTATGGCGGCTTCGTCCATCTGGTCGGCAAGGCCGATGAAGACGATCTCCTGACGGCGATCGCCAAACGTCTTGTCGAAGTAGGGCTTCATGCTCTCGCGCCACTCGGCGCTGTCGGGCCAGCGCGTTTTCGGCACCGCCGCCCACCATAGGCCTCGCTTCGAGGTGCGCACCAGCGCGCCGGCCTGGGCGAGTTCGCCCACGTAGTTCGGTCGGGTCGCGAGCCAGAAGAAACCCTTGGCGCGGATGACGCCGGGCCAGGGCTTGTTGACGAAGGCATTGAAAGCCATCGGCGCGAAAGGACGCCGGGCGCGATAGACGAAGGATCGGATGCCGTATTCCTCGGTCTCCGGCACGTGGTTCTTGAAGCCGTTCAGTTCCTTGAACCAAAGCGGATGGGTCTGCGCGCGCTCGAAGTCGAACAGGCCGGTGCCGAGCACCGCAGGGAGCGGCACGCGCCCGTAGTCCGCTTCGATGATGCGCGCTTCGCTGTTGAGCGCCGCGATGATCTTGCGGGCAAGGTCAAGCCGATCTTTAGTCGCCGTGCCCGCCTTGTTGAGGACGACGACATCGGCGAACTCGATCTGCTCGACGAGGAGATCGACGAGCGCGCGATCGTCTTCCTCGCCCGCCGTCTCGCCGCGGTCGCGCAGGAAATCCTGGCTCGAATAATCCTTGAGAAGGTTCACCGCATCGACGACCGTGACCATCGTGTCGAGCCGGGAGACATCCGAGAGAGACTGTCCGTCTTCGTCGCGGAAGTCGAAGGTGGTCGCGACCGGCAAGGGCTCGGCAATGCCGGTCGACTCGATCACGAGGTAGTCGAAACGGCCATCCTCGGCGAGCCGGCGCACTTCCTTGAGGAGATCGTCGCGCAGCGTGCAGCAGATGCAGCCATTGGACATCTCGACGAGCTTTTCGTCCGTGCGTGAAAGACCGCCATCCTGTTTCACGAGCTCGGCGTCGATGTTCACCTCACTCATATCATTGACGATGACGGCGACCTTCATGCCCTCGCGGTTGTTCAGGATATGGTTGAGCAGCGTGGTCTTGCCGGCGCCGAGAAAGCCTGAAAGCACAGTGACAGGGAGGCGATTGTCCGATTGGGTCTTGGCCATGATCCCCCAAGGGTGTAATGTTGTGACACTCAGGGAAGTGTAATAGTATTACACCACCGCGATGGTCAAGGAGGTCTCGGCCATGGCCGGCGAAAAAGCTCATCACGAGCGATGCGAGGGGCACGGCCATGCGCACTCGCCCCACTCCGACGCGGCAGCCATGATTGAACGCGCCCGCGCGTTCGCTGCGGCACGGAAACTCCCGTTTACGGAGATGCGCGCGCGTGTTCTGACCGTGCTGGCCCGCGAGGAGAAACCGCTCACGGCTTATGAGATCACGGATCGCTTGAGCGTATCGAAGAAAGTCCAGGCAGTTCAGGTCTACCGCGCGCTCGACTTCCTGCAGGAGGCCGGTTGCGTTCACCGGCTCGCCTCAAAGGCGTCGTACTTTGCATGCGATCATGAGCATCACCCCGGCGAGGCCGTGGTGTTCATGGTCTGCAGCCACTGCGGTACCGTGCAGGAAGCGCCGTCGGATCTGGTGGCTCAAGGGCTCCAGGGTGCCGCCGAGCATGCAGGCTTCAAGCCTGCTCATCCCATCGTTGAGCTGGAAGGCGAATGCGCGCGGTGCGCCTCAAATCCCCTGTGACAACAGCAACATTTCGAGCTAGGAGAGAAGTTGATCACGGGCTAGGCAGATTATGATTAAGCAAATGACATGAGCGCCGTACGCCATTTGACACGCGATTGGCGATTTTGTCTCTTGCTGGCCTATGCCTTCGTGCTGGCCGGGCTGGCTGGTGCGCGTCTGGTTGTTCATCATACAAGCGAGATGCAAGCGCTGGCCGCGCTGCAGATCATCTGCTCCGAGCACGGCCTAACTCTCCCGTCTGATCCGGAGAAGGATCACGGAAAAGACCATTCAGGATGCCCATGCGGCCCATCCTGTCCCTTCAAGACCTTTGGCTCCGTCGCTTCAGTATCGATTGGGCCTGCCTGGAGCGATCAGGAAGCGAATAAGCCTGTCCATGTCGCGCGGCACACTGCACTACCGCCGTCCCACGCCTCGCCGGGCGTTTCTGCGCGCGGTCCACCCAACCTGATCTGATTGAAACGGCAGACCTCGCCGCGCGAAGGCTCGCGTCGGCGATCACCCTTCATTCCAGATCCGGAAACCTAGACATGTCATCTCTCTTCACCCGCAGCGCGGCTATGGCCGGCTGCATCCTTGGCGCAACCGCGCTTTCAACGCTTGCCTTCGCACAGACCCCCGCGCTCGATCACGTCATGCTCGTCGTCGGCAAGGACGAGGCTGGCGCCAGTCATTGCAATGCGGCTGATTTCGCGACCTGAGCCGACGTCATAGACGCCAGCCTCGACACCATGGCACTCACAAATGGCGTCGCGCTGTTCAACAATACCGACGGCAATCAGGTGATTGCCGTGAACCTCAAGGACGGCAAGGAGATCGCGCGCATCCCCGCCTCCTCGCTGGGCGGCACACGGCCCGTGCACAGCTATCTCTCGCCCGTGATGGGCGGTCGTCAATTCTATGTTGTTCTCAATGACGGCGTTGAAGCCAATACACCGGTTGGCGAGGCGCCGAAGGATTCCTCGCTCACCCTGATTGACGTCGTTCCGGGTTCGGCAACCTACCTCAAACCGATTGGCGAGGTCCGGCTGGGGCGCGGCCATCACAAGGTGGCGTTCTCCAACACGCGCGCCCGCATGGTCGTCTCGAACATCGGCGACTGCAAGGATGTGCTGTCGGTCTACGACTTCGCCAACCCCGCTGACATCAAGCTCGTGAAGTCCTTCCCTGCCAAGGATTTTGGCTTCGACGGCTCGACCGCCATGAAGACCTGCGATGAAACAGGCAAGGCTGGGCTCAGGCTTGGTCCTCATGGTGTTGGCACGTCTGCAGCCACCGGCGATGCCTTCCACTTCATCACCGGCTCCGGCCAGGTGGCGCTGATCGACATCGATAGCGATATGCCGACCCTGCGCAATATCCAGACCGCAGGCACAGGCGGCTCGACGGCCAAGGACATGCCGGGCGGCCGGTTCATCGTCGTGCCGCAGCGGACCCCACGTGAAGTGCAGGATCGCGCCGGCGGCATTGGCTGCCAGATCGGGCAGATCGCGGTGATCGACGCCGTCAACCGGCAGCTCGTGGCCCAGACGCCGATGCTCTATGGCGACGGCACATGCTCGACGAGCCTCGTCGGCAAGCCGGAGGCTGCTGCTAACCCTTCCTATGTCGGCTTCAACAAGGATGGAAGCCGCATGTTTGTGGCGCTCGGCACGCTCGGTGGTGCGCAGAATGCATCGGCAACCGTGGATCTCACGCTCGTTTTCGATATGAGCAACCCGCGCCAGCCCCGCCAATTGGCGCCGATCAAGACCGAGCCGCGTCAGGCGAGTGACATCGTGATGGCGAATGGTGGCAGGCTGGCCTTCATCCCCAATTCGGTGGCCGGCACCGTCTCGGTGGTTGATACGGAATCGATGAAAGTCGTCCAGTCCATCAAGACCGTCGCCGGCCCGCACCGTTTGTCCGCGTTCAGCCCGACGTCTGGCCCATCGAAGCCTGTTGGCCCGGCCACGCCCGTCACGAACTGACCGACCCCCCGGTGGCGGAGCCAAGCTTCGCCACCCTTTCTCCCCTTTCAACCTGTCCTGGAGATTCAAACTGATCGGCCCCCACTGAGTGGTCCGGCTGGAATGTTAGTGCATTGACGGCCTCGACGCCAGCGCGGGCGGCGAAGCTGGCCGGGGTTGCGCCGCCGCCCGTGCGGCCATGGCCGGCACGAAGACCTCCGGGGCCGGTGGC
>NZ_JBJTER010000075.1:0-3088 GCF_046093005.1 Aestuariivirga sp. | reverse complement strand
GGAGGTGCTGACGGACCCTTCCTATGCCGGACAGATCGTCACCTTCACCTTCCCCCATATCGGCAATGTCGGCACCAATGACGAGGACATCGAGACCACCAATCTGGCGGCCTCCGCCGGGGTGGTCGGCTGCATTGTCAAGGAGCCCATCACCGAACCGGCCAATTACCGTTCGGCGAAGCATTTCGACAAATGGCTCAAGGCCCGCAACATCATCGGCCTGTCGGGCATCGACACCCGCGCGCTCACCGCCCGGATCCGCGAGAGAGGCATGCCGAACGGGGTCATCGCGCATCATGCAAAAGGCAGGTTTGACCTGAAGAAGCTCAAAGCCATGGCGGCCGCCTGGCCGGGCCTCCTGGGCCTTGACCTCGCCAGGGATGTGTCCCTCACCCAGCGCCTGCGCTGGGACGAAACGCTGTGGGACTGGAACAAGGGCTATGAGCGTGTCCCGGAAGGCCGCTACAGGGTGGTGGCCGTCGATTACGGCCTCAAGCGCAACATCCTGCGCTGCCTCACGGCGGCGGGTTGCAACGTCACCGTGGTGCCCGCCACCACGAGGGCTGAGGACATTCTGGCCATGAAGCCGGACGGCGTGTTCCTGTCCAACGGCCCCGGCGACCCCGCCGCCACCGGCGAATATGCCGTTCCCGAAATCCGCAAATTGGTGGCCTCCGGCAAACCGGTCTTCGGCATTTGCCTCGGCCATCAGATGCTGGGCATCGCGCTGGGCGCCAAGACCGTGAAGATGCACCAGGGCCACCATGGCGCCAACCATCCGGTCAAGGACTTCACCACCAACAAGGTGGAGATCGTCTCCATGAACCACGGCTTCGCGGTGGATCGCGCCTCGCTGCCCGCGGGCGTCGTTGAAACCCACATCTCGCTGTTCGATGGTTCGAACGCCGGCATCGCGCTCAAGGACAAGCCGGTGTTCTCCGTGCAGCACCACCCGGAGGCCTCGCCCGGCCCGCAGGACAGCCATTACCTGTTCCGCCGCTTCACCCACTACATGGAACAGGCGAAGGGCTGATGTCCTTCGCGGAACTCGATCATCTCTGCCGCCGCCTCGAAGCGATCAGGCATGCCCAGGCCATGCTGGGCGTCGACGAGGCGGTGAACATGCCCGAAGGCGGCGGCGAAAAACGCGCCGAGGCGATGAGCGTCATCGCCGCCATGGCCCATGAAATGGCTTCGGCCCCGCACATCGCCGAATGGATCGCCAAGGCCGAAACCGAAGACCTCGACCAGGACCAGAAGGCGGCGGTTGCCGAATTCAAGCGCGGCTACATCAACCGGACCTGTCTCACGTCTGAATTCGTCGCCCGCCAGGTCAGTGCCTCAATGCGCTGTGAGCAGCTGTGGCGGCTGCTTCGGGCGAGGAACGACTGGACCGACTTCCTCCCCTCTTTCGAAAATGTCGTGGCCCTGGCCCGCGAGGAAGCCCAGCGCCGCGCCGAGGTCCTGAAGCTCTCGCCCTATGACGCGATGGTCGAGCAATATGACCCGGGAAGCCGCGTGGCCGACATCGCCCGCGTGTTCGCCGATCTCAAGGCCTTCCTCAAATGCTTCATTCCGGAAGCCCTCGACGCGCAGGCGCGGCGGCGCGCCCGCCACCCCCGCAAACCGTTCAACGGCCCCTTCCCCATCGAGAAGCAGAAGGCGCTGGGACTTGAACTGATGAACGCCGTTGGTTTTGATTTCAACCACGGCCGGCTCGATGTGTCGCACCATCCGTTCTGCGGCGGCGTTCCCTCGGACGTGCGCATGACGACGCGTTACCGCGCGGATGAGTTCCTGTCCTCCCTCATGGGCATCCTGCATGAGACCGGCCACGGGCTTTATGAACAGAACCTGCCGCATGATCTCGCCCACTGGCCCAGCACCAGCGCGCGCGGCATGGCGATGCATGAGAGCCAGAGCCTGTTTCAGGAAATGCAGCTGTCGCGGCGGCCGGAATTCTGGCGTTTCGCGCTTCCCAGAGCCCGCGAAATTCTCGGGCTTGAGGACGTGTCGGTTGAGGACCTGCTGTCCCATGTGCACCACGTCGAGCGCGGCTTGATCCGTGTGGATGCCGACGAGGCCACCTACCCCCTGCATGTGATCCTGCGCTTCGAAATCGAGCAGGAACTCGTGACGGGCCAGCTCGCGCCAAAAGACGTGCCAGAGGTCTGGAACGCCAAGATGCAAGACGATCTCGGGCTTTCGACCGCCGGCAACTACAAGGACGGCCCGATGCAGGACGTGCACTGGCCATCGGGCGCCATCGGCTATTTCCCAAGCTACACGCTGGGCGCCATGATGGCGGCGCAGCAATGGGCGGCGGTGGAACGGGCCATTCCCGATGCCGCGGAACAAGTCGCGCGCGGCGATTTCTCTGCCATTAACGGCTGGCGTAAGACGAACATCTGGTCGAAGGCCTCGCGCTTCTCGACCCCGGAGATCATGATCCAAGCCACCGGCGAAGCGCTGAACGCCAGGTACTTCGAAGACCACCTGAAGCGGCGCTATCTCAACTAGGAAAATTCTGGTTGTGGCCGCGCCGTCTCAGCCAGGCCCAAAAAGACGTTGCCGCGAAGCCTCAACCCGCGACAAGCCAACGGCCGCCTATTCGTCAGGCTTGAACCACTCCACGATCAGGAGCTTGATATCCTCCGCAGGCTCAAAATCGGTCTTGCGGACCTCGAACCGGGTGGGGCCAATCTTCTCCACACCCTCGGCGCAGAAGCTGACCAGGTTCTCGGGCCTGCCCTTGTCCACGACCAGCCGGAACTCCTTGATCGGGCCTTTCCAGCTGGCGCCGGTTGAGAGCACATAGCTCAGCCACACCTCGTTGTAGGGCGAAGAGTTGGCGGTGGTCGCGCGCTTTGCCAAGGCCTTGTCGAAAGCCGCGAACCAGTCGTCCTCGATGCAGAAGTCGCCGGCATGCTCCTTGCCCCAGTCCTCATTGCGGTATTCGGCGTTCAGCGCGCCGCCCACGCTGCCGCCCAGGACGGGCTTGTAGCGGTGGCTCACGGCAATCGTCTGGCCGGCCGGGAAGGTCTGTGTACGGGTGACGATGGTGCGGATTTTCCAGCGCGGGAAATAG
>NZ_JBJTER010000074.1:0-7275 GCF_046093005.1 Aestuariivirga sp. | reverse complement strand
AGCTTCTTCTTCAGCGCTCCGGCGATTGCGCCGCGCACCGTGTGGGCCTGCCAGCCGGTGGCGGTGGTGATCTCCTCGATGGTCGCGCCATCTGGCGCACGCAGCATGGCGATCAGCGCGGCCTGCTTGGTCCCGGCGCGCGGCGTGCGCGTCGAATTTGCGGCTTCGGCGTCGCCATCCGGCGCGCGATCCTCCGGCGGCGCTTCTGTCCCGCTCGCGGGCGCGGTTTCGGCTTCATCCGGTTCGATGCCGATGGCGGCAAGGCCAACGTCGGTTGCGACCAGCGTCGTGCCATGGCCGTCTCCGGTTTCGCGCCAGACCGGTTCGCACCGTCGTGCGTTGACTTCGACCTCCTGCAGCAGGCCCTTCGCGATCATCGTGCTGACGACCTTTGCGGCAGCGCCACCCCGCAGGCTGTCCGGCAGCGGCAGGGCGATGCGTTCGGGTCGCTGTGCGGCAGCGCTCAGGATGATGGCTTGGGTGTCGGAAAGCTGGGTCATCTTGAACCTCCGGTTCGAGAGCTGCGCGACCATCGCGGCGCTTCTACGAGGCCAAGCCCCGCACTCGCGGGGCTGGCGCGGAGGCCGTCCGGATCATTCGGCGTGTTCGCCCTCGCGGAAGGCGCTGTCGGTGATGCGCTTCAGGAGTTCGGCGTAGTGGGCGAGCGTTCCAACGTGGCCCCAATGCACCTCATCCGGATGAACGTCGAAATGCTCGTCGCTCAGGACGGCAAGCCGCGCCAGCATGGCGTCGATCTCGACCTTGCGGGCGATGAAGGCGTCGAGGGCCTGGGCGTTTCGGGGTGCGCGGGTCATCCGGGATCTCCTTGGTTCGTGACCCCATACAGGCGCTGTCCGGCACGCCTATCAAGGCAATAAGTGCATCAAAACATTATGTTTTCGGAGCGGACATGCAGGGCATGAGCGAGCGCCAGTACGCGTCCCATGTCGGTCTGTCGCGGGGCGCGATCCAGAAGGCTAAGACCTCGGGACGGCTCGTCCTGCATGCCGATGGTTCGATCGATGCGCGGGCCAGCGATGCGCGCCGCGCGTCGATGACCGACCCCTCGAAGCAGCGTCGGGATGGAGCCGAGGCAAAGCTGAAGCCCGTTTCCGATGCGGCCTTGTCCGCCGTCGGCGACACGCTGCGCGAAAGCGGGATCGCGGCGTCTCCGGCTGGCGGCGGAACCACGTTCCTCCAGGCCAAGACCGCCAACGAGGTGCTGAAGGCTCAGGAACGGCGTCTGCGTCTGCAGCGCATGAAGGGCGAGGTCATCGACCGCGCGCGGGCGACGGCCCTCGTCTTTCGACTGGCGCGCGAGGAGCGCGATGCGTGGGCGAACTGGCCCGCACGGATCGCGGCACTGATGGCGGCGGAGCTCGGCCTCGAAGCGCACGCGATGCAGAAGGTTCTGGAGACCCATGTCCGAGCGCACCTCGCCGATCTCGCCGAGGTCGCCACAGACTTCCGATGAGCTGTTCGTCTTCGAAGGCGTCGATGCGCTCGTCCAGGCCTGGCGCGATGGGCTGACCCCCGATCCGGCGCTCAACGTCTCGGAATGGGCGGATCGGCACCGGTTCCTGAGCCCCCGCGCTTCGGCCGAGCCCGGGCGGTATCGCACCGATCGCACGCCCTACATGCGCGCCATCATGGATGCGCTGTCGCCGGGCAATGCCGCGCGGCGCATCGTCTTCATGAAGGCGGCGCAGGTCGGCGCGACCGAGGCCGGCAACAACTGGATCGGTTATGTCATCCACCATGCGCCAGGACCCATGCTCGCGGTCCAGCCGACGGTGGAACTCGCCAAGCGCTTCTCGCGCCAGCGCATCGATCCGCTGATTGCGGAAAGCCCGGTGCTGCGCGAGCGCGTCAAACCGCAGCGCTCGCGCGACGCCGGCAACACGGTTCTGTCGAAGGAATTCCCGGCGGGGCTTCTGGTCATCACTGGCGCGAACAGCGCGGTCGGGCTGCGATCCATGCCGGCGCGCTTCCTGTTTCTCGACGAGGTCGACGCCTATCCGCCATCCGCTGACGAAGAAGGCGATCCGGTCGCATTGGCCGAGGCCCGCACGCGCACGTTCTCGTGGCGGTCGAAGGTTTTTCTGACGTCGACGCCGACGATCCATGGCGTGTCGCGGATCGAGCGCGAGTTCGAGGCCAGCGACCAGCGGCGCTACTTCGTGGCTTGCCCGCACTGCGATCACCGCCAGTGGCTGCGATTCGAGCGTCTGCGCTGGGAGAAGGGTCAGCCGCACACGGCGCATTACTCTTGCGAAGCCTGTGAGGGCCGGATCGAGGAACATCACAAGACGACCCTGATGATGTCCGGCGAGTGGCGACCGACGCGCGACGATGCGCATTCGGGAACCATCGGATACCACCTCTCCGGGCTCTCTTCGCCGGTGGGCTGGCTCTCATGGGCTGACATCGCCCGGATGTGGGAAGACGCGCAGACGAGCGACGAGGCCAAGCGCAGCTTCAAGAACGGCGTCCTCGGCGAGACCTGGATCGAGACCGGCGAAGCGCCGGACTGGCAGCTTCTCTACGAGCGGCGCGAGCCATGGCGCATCGGCACGGTGCCGAGCGGCGGCCTGTTTCTCACGGCGGGCGCTGACATCCAGAAGGATCGCATCGAAGTCTCGATCTGGGCCTGGGGTCGCGGGCTCGCGAGCTGGCTCGTGGACCACATCGTCATTCCCGGCGGCCCGGACAGCGCCGAGGCTTGGGCCGCTTTGTCGGATCTGCTCGGCCAGACCTGGCCGCACGCCCATGGCGTTCGCCTGAGCCTGTCGAAACTGGCGATCGACACAGGCTTCGAAGCGCCAGCCGTCTATGCATGGGCGCGCCGGCAGGGCTTTGCGCAGGTCGTTCCCATCAAGGGCGTCGAAGGCTTCAATCGCGCGGCGCCGGTCACCGGGCCGTCCTTCGTGGATGCGACGGAAGGCGGCCGGAAGATCCGCCGCGGCGCACGGCTCTGGACGATCGCGGTTTCGACCTTCAAGGCCGAGACATATCGCTTCCTGCGGTTGTCGAAGCCGACCGACGAGGGTGAGACCGGACCGTCGCGCCAGTGGCGCGGCGAAAGCCGGTCGAACGCGGACGGAGCGCTGGGCCCGGCCGGACTTGTGCACTTGCCCCACGGCGTCGACGCCGAATGGGTGAAGCAGCTCGTCGCCGAGCATCTTGTGACCGTTACCACCAAGCGCGGGTTCCAGAAGCTCGAATGGCAGAAGGTGCGCGAACGAAACGAGGCGCTGGACTGCCGGGTCTACGCCCGCGCCGCCGTCTGGATCGCCGGAGCCGACCGCTGGTCCGAGGACAAATGGCGCGATCTCGAAGATCAGGTCGGCGTCCCGCCTGAGGACTCCGACGACACGCATTCGAACATCGAAGCCGGGCGTCTTGCCCGCCCAACCCCACCATCCACGAAGCGGCAGAGCGACTGGCTCGGCCCGCGCGGGAAGTGGTTCTGAGGGTGAGGAGCGCTTCGCCTGAGCGAACGAAAAGCTCCGGTGGAGCTTTTCGAGCGACGAACGCTCCGAGAGCAAGCGAGGAGCCATCATGGCTTGGACGACCGACGAACTCGATGCGCTGAAGCGCGCCTATGCCAGCGGGACGCTCCGAGTCAGTTATGACGGCAAGACCGTTGAATATGGCTCGGCGGATGACCTGCTGAAGCGGATCCGCACCATCGAGACCGAGATCACGGCATCCTCCGGCGCATCACGCCCAATCGCGGGCTATGCCGGATTCGGACGAGGCGACCGGTGAGCCAGATCACCTTCCTCGACCGGATGGTGGCGTGGGCCGCGCCCGAGGCAGGTGTGCGGCGCGCGCTCGCGCGACGCAGCTTCGAGGCGCTCAGCGCCAAGACCTCTGGCCATGCCCGGGGCTATGACGGCGCGGCCAAGGGACGGCGCACCGACGGCTGGAAGGCGGCGGGAACCTCGGCTGATGCCGAGATCGCCGCCGCCAGTGGATTGTTGCGAGACCGCATGCGCGATCTCACCCGCAACAATCCGCATGCGGCGAAGGCTGTCTCGGTGCTGGTCAACAACATCGTCGGCAGCGGCATCATTCCGCGCGCTGCGACGGGTGACGCCAGGCTCGACGAGACGGTGGACCGGCTCTGGACCGAGTGGACCGCCGCCTGCGACGCCGACGGACAGCTCGACATCTTCGGGCTGCAGACTCTCGCCGTCCGGGAAATGATCGAAGCGGGCGAGGTGCTGATCCGCCGCCGCCCGCGACGCCTCGGCGATGGTCTGGCCGTGCCACTCCAGGTCCAGGTCATTGAAGCCGATCTCCTGGACAACACCCGCAATGGCGATCTCGCCGATGGCGGGCGGTTGCTTCAGGGCATCGAATTCGATCCCCTTGGCCGACGCCGCGCCTACTGGCTCCATGCCCGGCACCCTGGCGACGCCGTCGTCACCATGCGGCGGCGTCTCGAAAGTCTCGCCATCCCGGCGAGCGAGGTCCTGCATCTTTACGAGAAGCAGCGCACGCAGGTGCGCGGTGTCCCATGGGGCACGCCGGTGATGCGGGCTCTGCGCGATCTCGACGACTGGACGCAGGCCGAACTGGTCCGGAAGAAGACGGAAGCCTGTGTCGTCGGCATCGTGCTTGGCGCCGACGAAGCCGATCAGGGCATCGCCCCGTCGGTGGTCGACGCCGATGGCAACCGCGTCGAACAGTTCGAGCCCGGGCTGATCGCCTATGCGCGCGGCGGCAAGGACATCCGCTTCAATCAGCCTGCGACGACAGCGGGCGTGGGCGAATGGCTGCGCGCGCAGCTTCACATCGTGGCGGCGGGATTCCGCATGCCTTACGAGTTGCTGACCGGTGACCTCAGCCAGGTCAATTATTCATCGATCCGGGCGGGGCTCGTGGAGTTTCGCCGCCTGATCGACGCCGTTCAATGGCAGATCGTCATCCCGGTTCTCTGCCAGCCCATGTGGGTCTGGTTCTGCCAGGCCGCATGGGCAGCGGGCAAGTTGCCGCGCCCGGACATTGCAGTCGAATGGTCTCCGCCGCGTTTCGAAGCCGTGGACCCGCTGAAGGACGCGATGGCCGATCTCCTGGCGTTGCGCTCGGGCACCATGTCGCTGGCACAGGCCATCGCCCGTCAGGGCCACAACCCCGATGCGGTTCTAGCGGAGATCGCCGCCATGAACGCCAAGATCGACGCCCTCGGGCTCATCTTCGACAGCGATCCGCGCCGCGTGACGAAGACCGGCGTGATGCAGGCTGACACGACCGGCCAACCCGACAATCCCGACACCTGAGCTTTTCCCAATGACCCGAAACATCGACCTGCCACCGCTGACGCGGGCGGCGGACCTGCTGCCTGCGTCAATCGATGCGGCCGAGCGCACCATCGACGTGGTCTGGTCGACCGGCGCGCGGGTGCGTCGCAATCCGTTCTTCGGCGATCCGTTCGACGAGGAACTGGCGATGGATCCCCGCGCCGTCCGTCTCGATCGCCTGAATGCGGGCGCGCCGCTCCTGAAGGTGCACGATGCCTCCGCGCTCGACAGCATCATCGGCTCGGTCGTGCCCGGCAGCGCCCGCATTGAAAACGGGCGCGGCATCGCCCGTGTCCGCTTTTCCGACCGGACAGAAGTCGAACCGCTCTGGAAGGACGTCGAGGCCGGGCACATCCGCGCGGTCTCGATCGGTTACCAGGTCCATCGCTTCGAGGTGACCAAGCAGGCGGGCGCGCCCGAGTTGTGGCGCGCGGTCGATTGGACGCCCTTCGAGATTTCCGCAGTGCCCATTGGTGCTGATCCGGCAGCGGGCTTCCGCGCCGAGAAATCCTCCGAAAGTTCTTTGCCCCTTCACCCCTGCGTCGTCCACCGCGCCGACGCTCCATCCAAGGAGAAAGCAGCCATGGACGACGCTGTGACCGACAACACCGATACTCAGACGCGCCAGGCCGCGCCCGAACCGCAGGATCGCGTGCCGACCACGCCCATGATCGATGCGGAGACGATCGCCGCCCGCGCGCGCGATTCCGAACGCGAGCGGGTCGGAACCATCTACGATCTTGCCGGCCGCCTGCACCTCGAGCGCAGCTTCGCCGACGATCTCGTCAAGCGCGGTGTCGCGCTCGACACTGCGCGCAGCGAGATCCTCGACAAGGTCGCGACCGATGCCGAGAAGACGCGGGTTTCGCCTCAGGTCAGCATCCCGCTCGGCGGCCGCGATGAGCGCGTCACGCGTCGTGACGCCGTGTCGAACGCCCTGCTGCACCGCTACTCGCCGACGCTCTTCCCCTTGAGCGAACCGGCGCGGGAGTATCGCGGCATGACGCTCGTGGAGCACGCCCGCGAGTTCCTCTCAAGCTCGGGCGTCAATGTCCGCGGCATGTCGCGCGACGAGATCGCCACCCGCGCGCTCCATTCCACCTCGGACTTCCCCGAGGTCCTCGCCGCCGTGACGGGCAAGACGCTCCGGCAGGCCTACGACGCCTATCCGCGCACCTACGTGCCCTTCTGCCGTCAGGTGCTCGCGACCGACTTCAAGGCGATGCACCGTGTCCAGCTCGGCGAAGCGCCGCAGCTGGTGAAGGTGAACGAGGGCGGCGAGTTCAAGCGCGGCACGCTGGCCGAAGGACGCGAGAGCTACCGTGTCGAGACCTACGGGCGCGTCGTCGCGGTCACCCGGCAGGTCCTCATCAATGACGATCTCGACGCCTTCACCCGCATTCCGGCGATGTACGGCACGGCGATCGCCACGCTGGAGAGCGACGTGGTCTGGGGCATCATCCTCGCCAACGCCGCAATGAGCGACTCCATCGCGCTGTTCCACCAGAACCACGGCAATCTGGCGAACCCGGCCACCGCGCTCAGCGTCACCGCGATCGGCGCGGCGCGCGCGGCCATGGCCCGGCAGACCGGACTCGACAAGAAGACCATCCTCAACGTCCGACCCGCCTATCTGATCGTGCCGGCCTCGCTCGAACTCGCCGCCGAGCAGCTCGTGGCGCAGAACCTCGTGCCTGCCCAGACCGGCAACGTGGTCCCGTCCTCGATCCGCACCCTGACGCCGATCTCCGAGCCTCGTCTCGACGCCGCGAGCCTCACGGCCTGGTATCTGGCGGCGAACCCCGCCCAGATCGACACCATCGAATACGCCTATCTCGAAGGCCAGCAAGGCGCCTACATCGAGACGCGCAACGGCTTCGACGTCGACGGCGTCGAGATCAAGTGCCGCCTCGACTTCGGCGCGAAGGCGATCGACTGGCGCGGCCTCTACCGCAATCCCGGCGCG